>CAZXZT010000031.1:0-8319 GCA_964645695.1 uncultured archaeon | reverse complement strand
GACATAGATTCTGGTAGGTTCAACAAGTTGCTTTCCGATTCTCTTATCACCATCAAACAGTTTCCGGATCAAAGTATATCCGTTTGAATGAGGCCCGCTTGATTTCAGCCCTATCAAAACATCTCCCTCAGCTATTTTTGTTCCATCTATAATCTCATCCTGTTTGACATAACCGACAGAAGTTCCTGCAATATCAAATCCGTGAACTAATTCAGGCAGAATTGCAGTTTCTCCTCCAGAAAGTGTACAATTTGATTGCCGGCATCCTTCAGCCAACCCCATTCCAATTTTTGCCATCAGTTCTTCATCAGGTTTGTCAAGTGCTACATAATCCACAAAACTTAGCGGTTCAGCTCCAACACAGATAAGATCATTGGTATTCATTGCCACACAGTCTATTCCTACGGTATGAATAGAATCCAATTCTTCAGCTAGCAGAATCTTGCTTCCCACTCCATCTGTGCAAATCGCAAGAGCACCATCTCCGAGTTTTACTAGCCCGGCAAATCCATTCTCTAGTTTTATCGCTTCTCCATCTCCCTTTCTACCAACGTTCTTGATTTGAGCAATCAAAGCCTCGGTGGCCTTCTCACTGGCATCGATATCGACACCAGCTTCAGAATAAGTACTTACCATGGCGTCTACGACTTCGTGTAATAATTCTGTACTACGGTACTGACCTGATCAATATCAGATATTCCTCTTTGTAGCATTGACTCGAGTATTTTCTGTCTCTGCTGAGCTGTTGCATCGAATTGTTTCGGACTAACGCCTGCGGCCTTGGAGATTCTTTCACGCAGTTTGCTTGGAACTCCTGTTTCAGTCAGCTGGTTGGTTTGTCCGTTCCACTTGAACAAGGTATTGAGTCTCGGTTTGTTTCCTTCAAGTCCTGCCAATTCAGATACTTCAGTTATCGTACGAATTTGCTTTCCGCCAACTGGAATCTTGCTTTGCATGATTATCAGATGCAGAGCGTTCATCATTATTGGAGGAACATCCATAGGTGGATTGATCAGTCTCGAGACGGTTTCTTGAGCTGTGTTAGCGTGAACAGTGCCAAAGCACCCCTCGTGTCCTGTATTCATGGCAGTAAAGAGTGTCTTGGCTTCGGGTCCGCGCACCTCTCCGACAATTATGCGGTCGGGTCTCATTCTAAGGGTATTTTTCAGTAATGAATCCATATCCACTTCAGGTTCTTCAGGTTTTGTCGAGTTGAATGTTTCAAGCTGTACATGGTGTTCATGTTTCAGCTGGACTTCAGTAACATCCTCAATTGTGATTAACCGGTCTTTGGCAGGTATGAAGAGCCCAAGAACATTCAGAGTCGTGGTTTTTCCAGATCCGGTCCCGCCCGCCACGAGGATATTTTACGGTGCAGCCCCCCTTACGTCTGCAAACATCCACATCAATGCGGCCAGCCTTGGAGATATGGTTCCGAATTTCATCAGATTCACTACGGTTAACGGGTCGCTCAATTGTTTTCTTATTGTCAGTGTCGGTCCGTTTGGAGAAACAGGTGGGATTGTGGCATTCACACGGCTTCCATCAGGCAATCTCCCATCCAGTAGCAGATTCCCGGGTCCAATTTTCCGTCCTACGTACTTCGCCACTTTCTGAATAATGGAGCTTGCTTCGTCCCCCGTCATCTTCAGATTGGTTACACACATTCCATGTTTTCTGTGCGCAACCATGATTGGCTTGTCCGGATGGTTGTACATTACTTCTTCCAGATTGTCATCTTCCAGCAACGGCTTCAAGACACCATAACTTGGCGACTTGGTAGCTTTTGTTACCTGGTAGAGAGGGCGCTCAGCATTTTGTCTTTCAACAATGTTGGCGGTGGCGTATTTTTCTATTATTCGTCCTTGTTCCATATTTATACGATCGAGATTTTTAGTGCTAATATTAGCGTAGTTGTTGCTAGAAACATATAGATCGGCATTCTCCACATCGCGGTCTTGGTAGTTTGCAGGATTACTGATTGCATCCATACCCCGCCAGCACCCAATACCATCATGTAGAAGAACATGGATTGATTCAACATGCTCAGATCTATGTCCAGTGTGAAGGATCCTGCTTTGCCACTACCAAAGACGGCAACTATGAGTCCTAACAGAATGGGACAAATTACGGAGCCCCCCCAGAGGATGAAATTCGCGGTTCCCTGGGTCTTGGTAATTCTCTCCTTTCGGAGCATGTAAATTTCCCAGTATTCCTCAGAAATATTTTCCAGAGTCGTAGCAAAGCTACCAGATGAGCTCAACGCAATGTTCAGGATGCTGACAATTCTCGAGATCATCGGAGATCCGGTCTTTTTGGCAAAATCTGTCATTGCCAGACCGAATCCGTCATCTCTCATTCGGTTGACCGTATCTTTCAGCATCGCCCCCATTCTGTCATTTCTGCTAGAGGCAATTGCATCCAGTGCCGATTCGACACCCATGCCAGCTCTCAATTCTTCAGCAAGATCGGCCAGTACATCGGGCCATACCATCTCCAATTCTTTTATTTTATCGTCTTTTCTCTTTACAGGAAGAGAAATCACCAATCCTATGATGGCCCAGATGCCTAGTCCTATCCATATCAGACCATGTATCGTCCCCATTCCATCACTACTGAATAGATCGTCCAGAAGACTCATACTTTCGGCTCCCTCGATTTGGTTTGTATGACCAGTCCTGCAATTGAAATGGTAGCAATAATGAAAAGGGCAGGTACGCAAGCATCAGGCATGGTCGGTGTATTGCCCATGAATCCTCCTCCTGCCGCCTTGGCAGATTCAACTAATCCATTGACAACCGCACCAATGACTACAATAATCGGAATAAGTATGGACACTATCAGGAATTGTTCGGACGTCGCAGTCAGCCCCTCTATGAAAGACTCCAGTTCGACTCTTCGCTCCCGGGCCTCCTTGTCAGCAATCGACCTCAGCCGGTCTATTACGTTTGTATCTTCTTCTATGGACATGGCTAACGCGGATAGCAATTTTCTCAGGCCGGAAGAATCGGTACTTCGCATTTGAGTTCGGACCGCGTCACCGAAGTTTCTCCCACTGTCGGTATCTGCAAAAATCTGCCTGAAAACTCCACTCAAGTCGCCATAGTCTTCATCGGCAACGTGTTTCATTGCCTCCGCAACACCAACACCTGATTCGAGCATGATCTCAATTGCTCGGATAGCGTATAGCAATTCTTGGTCGACCGACGCCAAACGTAGCTTCAATGCAACCCCACTATAAACGATTAGCTTTTTTCGATTCTAAATCGAAATTCCTTCCAGTTCTTTACGATAAGTGAGCGCCCCGACATAGAACGAGAACACCATTGCCCATTCGCAAAAGGCAGTTAGGTTAAGGTAGTTTGACCTTTCTTGTTCCACAGTTGGAGGGTTGTCCAGCCTGTAAAAGAAACTCTTTCCATCATCAACAAGTTCCTTGCTGTCCAGACCGCTGAAAACAATCATCAGCACATAGAAGCTCCATCCCGCATAAACTGCCAGTTTCCTGACATCATGGCCTCTGCCTGATTTCTCCAGAAGATGAGTGGCAAAGGTACCCCAGATTAGGAAACTTGTGAAAACCACGCCCGCGGTTACTCCATGTAGTACAGGATGTATGTTCCAGTGAAAATTTACGGTTACAATCCCGCACGCTCCCCCGAAGGTCGCTAGGATTCTGATTATATCATTCCAGGATTCGTAATTCCCTCCTGCCTCTTTTGCCAATGGCTCAAATATTCTGTGGAAAGTTTGTGTAAGTAGAACAAAGCAGAACAGGCTCACAGTCAGACCTCCACTGAACAAGCTTGATTCAGGTTCAGCGAATGGCATTTCAGAAATAATAGGAATAAATGGTGCAACTCTTCCACTAGTGGTTGAAACAATATAGGTCGTCAATAAAGTTACGAAACCGAGTCCGATGCTTAATTCAAGCAATTTCTTCGCATCGAGTTGATTATTTCCCATTATTCAGTACCGCCTGTGCTGCAGATAATCTAGCGATAGGCACTCTGAAAGGCGAACAGGAAACATAATCCATGCCTACATTATGGCAGAAATGAACTGATTTAGGTTCTCCACCGTGCTCCCCACAGATTCCAACTTTTAGGTCGGGCCTTGTTTTCCGTCCTTTTTCAATTCCTATTTTGACTAATTCACATACTCCCTCATCGAGACTTGCAAATGGGTCTTCAGGCAATAATTCATTTTCTAAGTAAGCTGGCATAAATCCTCCAGTATCATCTCTACTGAATCCAAAAGTCATTTGTGTCAAATCATTTGTACCAAAAGAGAAAAATTCTGCAGTCTCTGCAATTCTATCTGCAACAATAGTTGCCCTTGGGATTTCTATCATAGTTCCAACCATATAGTTGTCTAATCCATCAATTTTAGAAGCAACTTCTCTTATAATTTTCTCTTGGTGAGTATATTCGGTTTCAATTCCTGTTAATGGTACCATTATCTCGGGTAAAGTTTTTACTTTTTCAGCCGTAAGTTCGGCTGCTGCCTCAAGAATAGCCCTGGTTTGCACCTCAGTAATCTCAGGATGAGTAATTCCCAATCGAACTCCACGATGCCCCATCATTGGGTTGGATTCTTTCAAGGCATCGGACCTCTTGGCAAGCTCTTCCGAATTTATGCCAAGTGAATCCGAAAGCTGTTTTTGTCTTTTTTTATCGTGAGGAATGAATTCATGTAGTGGCGGATCCATCAACCTGATTGTCACAGGTAGTCCTTTCATTGCTCTTAAGGTCTCTTTGATATCATTCTTCATGAAGGGAAATAGTGAATCCAATGCCGTTTTTCTCTCTTCGGCGTTATTTGACATTATCATCTCTTGCAAATGAAACAATGGTTCCTCTGATCCTTCACCATAGAACATGTGCTCTATCCGAAACAGTCCGATGCCCTGGGCACCAAAATCGAGAGCACGTTTCGCATCCGCCGGGGTTTCAGCATTGGTCCTGACCTTCAGTTTTCTGACTCCATCGCACAAGCTCAGAAAATGTGAAAGATAGTCGCTGGTTATATCGGTCTCAATTAGTGGCAATTCACCCTCATAGACCTTTCCGGCCGTTCCGTTCAGAGTTATTGTGTCACCCTCCTGAAGGGTTGTCTTTCCCACGGAGAATTCCTTCTTTCGGGAGTCGACCTTGATTTCACCAGCCCCCACGATGCAACACATCCCCCATCCTCTGGCCACCAGTGCGGCATGAGAGGTCATTCCGCCTCTTGACGTCAGGATTGCGACCGAGGCTCTCATGCCTTCAACGTCCTCGGGATTCGTCTCCTCTCTAACCAGTACGACTTTTTCGCCCTTGGCCTCCCAGTCGACAGCATCCTGAGCAGTGAAAACCACTTTTCCAGTAGCTCCTCCCGGGCCTGCAGGCAATCCTTTGGCTAGCAGATCGGTAATCTTTTCGGTTTCGGGATCGACAATAGGGTGCAAGAGTTCGTCAAGTTGGGAAGGTGCGACTCTTCCAATCGCAGTCTCTGCGTCTATCATTTTCTCCTTGACCATTTCAGAGGCCATTCTGATTGCAGCTGTTCCATTTCTCTTTCCTATTCTACACTGCAACATCCATAATTTCCCGGATTGAATGGTAAATTCAATATCCTGCATGTCATGATAGTGCTTCTCCAGCCGGAGCCTGATACCATCCAGTTCCTTGTACAGGTCAGGATACTCCTGTTCCAGGCTTGTCAGATCTCCGCTGTGCTCGGTCCTGCAAACCTCGTTCAGGGGGTTCGGAGTCCTGATACCGGCCACGACGTCTTCGCCCTGTGCTTTGGCCAGCCATTCGCCATAGAAGCTGTTCTCTCCAGTTGCAGGGTTTCTGGTGAACGCCACTCCTGTTGCACTGTCATTGCCAAGGTTTCCAAAGACCATGGCCTGGACGTTCACAGCAGTTCCCCATTTCTGAGGTATATTCTCTATCTTTCGATAAGCGATAGCTCTTTTTCCATTCCATGACATGAAAACTGCTGAAATTGCTCCCCAAAGCTGTTCCCAAGGGTTTTCCGGGAACGGTTTTTTGAGAACTTCCAGTATTTTGCCCTTGTATATATCTACAAGATCCTTCAGCTCTATTGCAGACAATTCAGTGTCCTCTTTGACACCGGCCTGCTTTTTCATTTTCTCTAGTTCGTGTTCTAGCTGGTTTCGAATGCCCATTCCCTCTTCAGGCTCAATTCCAGCAGCCTTTTCCATTACAACATCGGAGTACATCTGGATCAATCTGCGTTGAGCATCGTAAACGAATCTGGAATCACCACTCTGAGCAATCAGGCCGTCACGTGTATAGTCGTTAAGCCCGACATTGAGCACAGTTTCCATCATGCCTGGCATGGATGCCCTTGCTCCTGACCTTACAGACAGAAGGAGTGGATTGCTCGAATCTCCGAATGTGGTACCTAGCCTACTTTCGATATCCTTGAGAGCGCTTTTCATCTGAGTTTCCAGATCTTTAGGGTAGGATTGCTTATTTTCATTGAAATGTGTGCACACTTCCGTGGTTATAGTGAATCCTGGAGGAACTGGAATGTTCATCCTAGCCATTTCGGCCAGATTTGCTCCTTTTCCACCCAGCAGGTTCTTCATTTCAGCGTCACCGTCAGTCATGCCGGGACCGAACCTGTAGACGTGTTTCCCGCTCATTATACTCCTGTGCATTGAGGACGGTATTAATCCGCTTCCTCTTTATTCCATAGGCCCATGTAACTTGCCGATTAGTGGCCAGCCAGGCCACATCAGCCTGTCATCAAGCTCCACCATTATCTTGTATATTTCATCATATCCATCTATAACATGTTCGACGAGGCAGGGCTTGCATTCATCACTCAGCCACTTCCTGATTGCCACGGGATTCGCGAATCCTAAATTTTCAGCAATGGTACACAATTCGGACAGTCTGATCTCCAACTGTCCAACAAAATCCTCTGATTCCTTAAGGGCCGTTGTCAGGTGGACGAATCTCAATCTTTCGTCATTTACTAATTCATCCAGACTATCCATGCCGGGTGCACCCTGTTCAATTAGCATTTCTATCAATTTATTCTCCCCATATATTTTACTTGCAGCCACCAGCAGAAACCTCAGACTTTCCTTTTTCTTTGCCTTATTCATATCTGTCCTTTAGACCTTCCATAATGGCCAGAATATCTTTTTCAGAGGCCATTGCCGTTTCTTCGTCAATTGTTTCTCCAAGTCCGACACACATCATCTCCTCATTTGAATAATCGTTCCAGTCATCGCTGATCTCGTTGGTCCAGTTCAGAATTATCATCCTGTCAGTATCAGGAGTATTCTCGGTCAGATAATCCCACAGTTCAACAAAATTCTCGTCAGGCCTGCTTCGACCGTTTGCGACAATTATCTGCATGTCTGCAGCCCTGAGCCAGTCAATCCATACCTTCCCCGTAGCAGTAGGCGCATCAATTTCATAAAACATCATACCGTTCAATTCGCAAGAATGATCAAGCATCATGTCTGGTACGTTGTCAGGCACTCTGAAATTACCCCAGGGTTTGGGTAAACTTCTCATGAATGTGGATTTTCCGGCACCCATAGGTCCGGTAACCATGACGTATCTCATCTTTTGCCTTCCTTTATTGCTTTGAAGATTCCCATCAGATTCTCGTATTCCCCTTCGTCAGGCTTCCCCCGGGATATTAATCTTCTGAGTGTTGTCTTTGAACGATTAAGTCTTCTCTTAGGATAACTAGTTTCTTCCAGCAAGTCCATTATCCTGTCAACCAATCTTTCAAATTCATCGTTGGAGACGACTTTTCTCTTTTTCGGATTCTTGTGATCCTTATGACGATATATTTCGTACAGCACAATTCCAACGGCATGTGACAAATTGAGGATAGGATATTCTGGGTTGGTGGGGATGGTTATGGTGACCTCGCACAAGGCTAATTCTTCTCTATATAATCCATAATTCTCTCGTCCGAAGACTATCGCTGGTTTTTCTCTTTCTTTGACTAGTTCAGGCAATTCATTCATTCCTTTTGGCGCCCTAAACCATCTCTTGTCGCCTTCTGGCTTGATTCCACTGGTGGCAATGGTCACGTCACAATCTGCGAGTGCACCCTCTAAGGTATCAAATCGCGACAAGTTTTCAAGAATAGGCTTTCCTGATTTTGATCTTGCATATCCGTCATCATCAATTTCACATCCTTTCACTAAGGCTAGTTCATCTATTCCGAAATTCACCATCACTCGTGCGACTGCACCAACATTTCCCGGATGCTGTGGTTCAACTAGGATAATTCTCAATAACCGTCAAAGGACGACTTTTAGATAACTTTCTACGT
>CAZXZT010000030.1:0-8447 GCA_964645695.1 uncultured archaeon | reverse complement strand
CAGGCCGTTTGAAAGAAATATACGTAAATTCGGCTGGAAAGAACATAGCTCCGCTCGTAATTGAAGAGACCATGAAATCCATTCCTCTGGTTTCCCAATGTATGCTTGTGGGCGATAATAGAAAATTCTGCAGTGCACTTTTCACACTTGATGTGGGCGCTATCCTTAGAGACAAGCATGGTCTGGATGGTGCTACTGAAGTGCCCAAAGATCCGAATGAACAAATTGCCAAACTTGAATCACTTGGCTCGAAACTATCCGACTATACTGAGAGTTCTGAAATACAGGCTGAGTTGGATGCTCAGGTTCAGGAACTGAATCAGAAGTTTAGCAACCCTGAGCAAGTTAAGAAGTTCACAATCCTTTCACGCGACCTCAATGTGGACGAGGGTGAGCTCACTCCAACTCTCAAGATACGCCGGAAGCAAATCAACGAGAATTGGGCCAAAGAAATAGAAGCAATGTACTCTGATTGAATTGATGCTGAGAGAGACCTTCTTTTTAGCCGGCCTTCTTGCAATTTTAAATTTGTATCTGACTGAAACGGCTGTTGTTCAGGTCTTATCAATTCTTTGTGCACTTTTTACCCTGGCAGTGGCCACCGTTTGGCCTGAACCCTTGCCACCTCCACCTCCGTCAGACCTGTGGTCCGAGGCACCGGAGACCAAGGAACGTGAAATGAAAAACTGTTCCAATTGTGGTAAGTCAGTAGACCTGAAATGGTCAATGTGTCCCTACTGCTCCAAAAAGGTATGAGCAAATGGTTTTTCGCAGTTGACAGGGGCGGTACATTCACGGATATCATAGGTATAGATCCTTCAAAGAAGATTCATACATCCAAAATTCTTTCGGAGTCCTCGTTATATTCTGACTCGGTGATTGCTGGCATCCGCCAGATTCTGAATTTGAGACCGGATGAAAAAATACCTGCAGATACAGTTGAAAGAATACGTGTTGGTACGACTGTCGCGACCAATGCCCTTCTCGAACGCAAGGGTTCCAAGACAGCATTACTGATTACTTCCGGCTTTGCAGATCTTTTGGAGATAGGGAATCAGGCAAGACCAAAACTTTTTGACCTCTCGATAGTCAAACCGGAACAGCTGTACCATTCTGTGTCAGAAGTTCATGAACGTTTGGACTCTAATGGCAATCTCGTTCGGGAGCTGGATGAGGAACGCTTGAAGAAGGATTTGAAGGCTCTGGCCAGCTCCGGTATCCGTTCAGTAGCGATTGCTCTCATGCATTCCTGGAAAAATCCAATGCACGAAGAAAGATGCTATGATCTGGCCAAAGGTCTGGGATTTGATAATATTTCGGTTTCGAGTCGGATAATGCCCCTGGTCAAGATAGTGGGCCGTAGCCAGACAACTGTTGTCGACTCATATCTGTATCCAATTCTTAACCAGTATGTTTCGTCATTGCACAGCGAACTGGGAGATGTGCCAATAGAGTTCATGCAGAGTTCAGGAGGACTAACAGCCAGTCGGTCATTGACTGGCAAGGACGCGATAATGTCCGGTCCGGCAGGAGGAGTGATAGGTTCGGCGACAGTTGGCAACACGAACAATTTTGCTTCCATAATCGGTTTCGATATGGGGGGTACCTCAACTGATGTGTCCAGATATGATGGAACCTTTACCAGAGTTATGGAGTTGGAAACAGATGGAATACATTTCCAGACACCCAGTCTGGACATCAAGACCGTGGCGGCAGGTGGTGGTTCTTTACTGTGGTTTGATGGCCAGAAACTGCAGGTAGGACCGGAATCAGCCGGTGCAGTTCCAGGACCGGTTTGTTACGGACTTGATGGAGAACTGACACTTACGGACGCCAATTTGCTTCTTGGCCGAATCAATCCCACTTTTTTCCCTAGAGTCTTTGGCCCGAATCAGGACAAGGAGCTAGATCAAGGAACGACTAAGCAACAATTTGAGATCTTGAGATCCACTGTGAACAAGGGTACTCATTCATCTTTCACGCCGGAAGAACTGGCTCTTGGTTTTGTGGAGATTGCTAACGAAAAAATGGCAGGAGCCATCAAGAAAATATCGGTCTCCAGAGGTTATGATGCAAGAGACCACGTTCTAGTGTGCTTTGGAGGAGCGGCACCTCAACATTGTTGTGGCATCGCCAGAATTCTTGGGATTAAGCGGATAGTGATTCATCCGCTTTCCAGCCTCCTTTCAGCCTACGGAATTGCGAATGCTGAACAATTTAGATACGGTTTGAAATCCCTAGCAAAGAAATTTGATTCAGATTCTCACACGGAAGCTCTGTCCGAGTTCAAATCATTGGAATCTTCATTGACTAAGGAACTTCAGAATTTGGGAATTTCTCCGGGCAATATTAGTAGCAAACACTTTCTGGATCTGCGGGTTGCAGGCACTGACAGTTTCCTTCCAATCCTATTTTCGGATTTCAATCGGATGGTAGATTCTTTCGAACAGAAGCACAGGAATCTTTTCGGTTTCTCGCCTTCCAAAAATTTAGAAGTTGCCAACATTCGTGTTGAAATCTCTGGAAGCAGGACACAAATAGAAGATGAACGGTTAAATCCGGATTTGCCGGAGCCAGACCCTATTGCCCAGTCCAGAGTATATTTCCCCCATCAATTTGTTGACACACCGGTCTATTCAAGAGAATCATTGCCTAGTGGCTTTGAACTGGCCGGACCTGCAATGATTGCCGATGCGAATTCAACCATAGTGGTAGAGCCCGGATTTGTAGTCAAAATCAATGAGCTGGGACATATTCTGCTTGATCAAAAGACATTCCAAAAATCACAGATTTCATCTGAAAAGGATCCCGTCACCTTGGAAATATTCAACAATTTGTTCATGAGTGTAGCCGAACAAATGGGTTTTACCTTGAAAAACACGGCTCATTCAGTCAATATCAAGGAAAGGCTGGATTTTTCCTGCGCACTGTTTGATAATGAGGGTCATCTGGTCGCTAATGCCCCCCACGTTCCCGTTCATCTAGGCGCCATGGGCGAATCTGTGAAATCGATTATTGCTTCTAACAGAGACAAAATGAAAGACGGCAATTTCTATCTGATCAACAATCCTCACCAAGGAGGTTCACATTTACCCGACCTGACAGTCATTTCCCCCGTTTTTTCAGGTTCACAGAAACCGATATTTTACGTTGCGAGCAGAGGCCATCATGCAGATATTGGAGGTATAACTCCAGGCTCAATTCCCCCATTTTCAACTTCGATTCAGGAAGAGGGCATAATCATAGATAATTTTCTGATTGTTGAGGGTGGGACCTTGAAGGAAAAGGAGTTCGAGATCCTTCTGCTCTCCTCCGAGAATCCAGCTAGAAATATAGATGAAAGAAAACATGACATCAATGCCCAGATTGCCGCAGTCAGGAAAGGAATTCTGGAACTCGAGAATCTGATTGAAAAGTACGGCCTTTCAACAGTCCAGGCATATATGAGCCACATTCGGGAAAATTCTGCTGAAGCTATGAGCGATGCTCTGCAACAATACCTTGGTGACAAGGAAAGCAAAGAGAGCCGTTTCGAGGATTTTCTGGATAATGGCGCGAAGATTGCAGTAAGTATCAAGATCATGAAGAAGGAAAACGGAGATCCTCCTTTCCATGCCGTAGTTGATTTCGATGGTACCAGTCCTCAGATGGATAACAATCTCAATGCCCCAATTGCCGTAACCAAAGCGGCGGTATTGTACGTTTTCAGGCTTTTAATCAATAAGGATATTCCTTTGAATTCGGGGTGCCTGGATCAGATCGAGGTAATAATTCCGGAAGGTTCTCTACTGAATCCCGATAGCAACGCCGCAGTGGTCGGCGGTAATGTCGAGACCTCACAGCGGATTACCGACGTCTTGCTGGGAGCTTTGGGAATCGCCGCGGCTTCTCAGGGCACAATGAACAATTTCGTTTTTGGTAATGCAGACGATTCAGGAAAACAGTACTATGAGACTGTAGCTGGTGGCTCTGGAGCAGTTGATGGTAGGGATGGCGCCTCGGCCGTTCAAGTCCACATGACAAATACACGATCTACGGATCCCGAAATCCTAGAACACAGATTCAGTGAGATTAGACTAGAGTCATTCAGTATTCGTGACGGTTCGGGTGGCGATGGAAAAAACAGAGGTGGAAACGGTGTCATCCGCGAGATAACTTTTCTGGAACCCAGAAAAATATCCATAGTTTCGGAAAGACGTGAAATTCCACCTTATGGTGTTTCTGGTGGGAAATCCGCCTCCTGCGGTTCTAATATTCTTAGAAAGGTTTCGGGAGAGGAGATTGATCTAGGTGGCAAAGTTGAGAGAATTGTCGAGTCAGGGGAGACTGTAATTATCAAGACTCCGGGCGGAGGAGGCTTTGGTTCCAGATCCTGACCTCAAAACTTTTATGACAGCCATCACATAGCGGATGGTGGAGAGATTGCGTGCCGTCACAATCGTTGCAATTCTGGTGTTTTCAGCGCTACCTGCCTCAGGTATAGATTCTCAACCTCCTAAAGCTGGATATTTGCCAGAAATACCAACTGTAAAGGAGAATTATTGGGAGGAATTGCCATGGTGGGAAACAACATCTAGGGATTTGAACAGGAATGGTATTGTCGACTGGCTGGAGCAAATTGAAACAGAGTACCCTATCGGAGTCATGTATGATCACTTACCAACCGATGAAGATATCGAACTGTTGTATGAAATTGGAGTTAGTGTCAGATACTATGTGAATTCAGTTAATGGCCTGTTGCTGGGATCAGTGGATTCAGATTTGTTTCCGGCAATCAGTGATTTTCCAGGAGTGTTGATGATTGAGCCTTATGGCAAGGTAGTCTTTTACGGTGACGTCCAGACACCAGCCATAAAAGCTAGTAATTCTTCAATCTATCCTGAGGGGGCTTGGGATTTAGGTTATACTGGAAACGGTTCGAATATTGCTATAGTTGATACAGGAATTGACAATGAACATCCGGGGCTTGCGGGTAAATTCGTCTCCGGTTTCGATGCAGTTTGTACTGATGACCTTCTTTGTATGGCTTCGCTTCAGGAGGATGATGGAACATTTGATCCTGACGACCAGAATCAGCATGGAACTGCGTGTTCAGGTATGGCCACTAGTACTGGAATTATGCCAGACGGTTCTGAATCCAACTTTACAGGTTCATCCCCTGACGCCAAGTTAGTGGATGTCAGGATAGGCACCGCATTTGGGGCTGGACCTTTTGAAAATTACATAGTTGAGCAGGAATTTTACGAATCTGCTATGAATGGTCTTCAGTGGGTTATTGACAATAAAGACACGGCATGGGCTGGGGCTGAGAACGAGAGTTACGGCATCGATATAGTTTCTTTATCCTGGGGAATCACCTCGCACGAGGACGGTGGTTCTGACGGCTCAGATATGTTCTCACAGATTCTGGATGAATCTACAGAAGCAGGCATTGTTGTTTCTGTGGCCGCTGGAAACAGTGGACCAAATAATGATGGTTTCTCAGGAATGGGTGCGTCAAGCCTTTCAGTAACAGTTGGTGCCCTTGATGACAAGAACACCATAGATCGTAAAGATGATGGTATTGCCTCGTATTCCAGTCGAGGTCCCCGCAAGGATAACAATGATGGTAATCCTTATGACGAGATGAATCCTGATGTTTCGGCACCAGGTACATACATCGTTCAAGCGACCGCCTGTGTTCTGGATGAAGGAGGCTGTTACAATAGAATCCCTGGTCAGGATGCATCAGGCAATGGTTACAGTGGCCGAGGCAGTGGCACATCATATGCAACGCCAGCAGTCTCGGGAGTCATTGCTCTAATGATTGAGGCTAATCCAGACCTAGATCCTCTACAGATACCTGAGATACACCGACTGACGGCAGAGAGGAGAGAAACACTTTCTTCTGCAGATGGCGATGGTGTTGAAGACGGCCCATGGGCCACTTATCCGGACCTTGACCCTTTCTGGAACCGTCATTTTGGTTGGGGTATGGTTGACGCCCATGAAGCAGTCAAATCTGCACTCTTGAATACGGATACCGATAATCTGAACGTGGAATTGCAGGCTTACATTACCAGTCCGGAATCGGGCTGGGCGGCTGGAACCAACACCCTAACTTTTAGTGGTATTTCATGGGCCAGAACCGGGTCTGTCGAAACGGTTGAATACAGTCTGGATGGCAATTCTTGGAGGGAAGCCCAGTATGAATCTGGTTCTAATGCATCCATATACGTCAATTGGATTATCACGCTTGACCCCGAGGAGCTGTCATTTACCGGCGACCACACTATGTTGGTACGATCGACCGGTGATAACGGCACACATTCCGTTGCAGCCCATTCAGAGTTCTACGCCTATGGTGAATCTTCAGAAATGAAGAGTGACCGTATGCTCGCGACCCTTCTTGTCTTAGGATCCCTAATATTGGCTGTTGTTGGCGTTGTAGCTTATCGCAAGAGATTATATTCCGATTACTGAGTTTTTCTTTTCATGCTCAAGCAACCATTCCTTTGCCCCAGGGTTGCCTGACCAACCGAGGACATCGTCCTTGCCCACTACACGATGACATGGAATAATCACGGGTATTCTATTTCTTGCGCATGCGCTTCCTACAGCTCTATATGCTCTGGGATTTCCAATAGTTGAAGCTACGTCCGAGTACGTCCTTGTTTCACCTAGAGGGATTCCTATCAGACTATTCCATACTTTTTTCTGGAAGGCGGTGCCGTGCATCTGGACTTCGATTCCAGTAGCGTCCGTTTTGCCTGAGAAATAGCTATCCAGTTTGCTGGTGATTTCATCTGCATACGAATCTGCCAGATACTCTTCGACTTTCTCCTCCGGCATAGCGAGGGATTTCCATTTCAACGCTACGACTCTTCTTTCGTAAACTGAGATTATCAACGGTCCAATTGGAGATTCATAAACAAATTCAGGCATCACCGGCAAGCCTTAAATCAATACTTAATAATATCTCCAAGTGCGTATTCCAAGTACTGTTGCCATAGGCGCCCTTCTGGCAGTTGTTGGTGTTATTGGTTTGACGTTTGTATTTCCTAATTTTATGGCAACAAATGGCCAGGAATTTGTTGACCAGATAGACATCTCTTCTGGTCTTGAGAAATATGGAGATTATACTGTGGGAGACGAGGTAGTAATCGTCGACAAGATTGCCCGAATGGAATACAATGATGGACAGACACACATTTGGCTGGATTCAATTGGCAAATCCCAAAATGACCCGCCCTTCCGTTTCGGTTCGAATCTAATGTCAGAGTATGGTGTTGGCAATCAGATTATTATAACATTTGAAGTTGTCAGTGACAGTAGCGGTCACGACGTACCGGCCGGATATCAGAACGAAGGAAGTGGTCTTAGTACTGATGCTATAAATTCCCGCTATTCCACTGTAAACGAGTACATCTTTATTGCTCTATTAGTTGCAGGTTTGGGTATAATGGTCTTCGGGGGTTATTCGTCCTTCAGAGGAGGTAGTTCAATCGGAAGTTTACGTCCTGCGGTTATGACTGTAGATGATGATTGGGGCCTTCAAGCACCACCTATGACTTCAGTAGCACCAGCACCAGCACCAGCACCGCCACAACCTATGGATTTTCAGTCTAGTAATAATCCTCTCAGTATCGCAGCAATCCCACAACCAGCTACCGCTTCTCCACCTGCGCAACCAATAGCACCACCTGTTAGTGCTCCAGCAACAATGACTATAACGGTACCGCCAGGTGTTATTGCAGGCCAAGTTTTAACTGTCACAATGCCGAATGGACAAGTAGTTAATGTACAAGTTCCGCCTGGTTGCTCACCAGGTTCTCAATTTACAATAACGGTGAACCAATGAAAGAAAGACTTGGAAAATTCAGTTCGCTGGCCGTTGTAGGCCTTTTGTTGTTTACAGGTTGTCTCGACCTTTTTGGTTCGGATGATGTTATTGGGAGTAATTACAATCCTAAAGCAACAATTGAGGTTACTTTAGGCCAGACTGTTGTTGATTTGGGTACTTCTATTCAATTTGATGCATCAGAATCTTATGATGAAGATGGCAGTATTTCCTCATATTATTGGAATTTTGGCGATGGCAATACTGGAGATAAGCAAACTGTAATTCATAAATATTCTTCACCAGGAGAATACATTGTTTCCTTGTCTGTAACCGATGACAAAGGTGCAGTTGGCAATAATGATAATAAGTTAACATACATTACAGTCTTGGCAGGTGAAATCGATGAGAATTCAGGTTTACCTTATGCCATTATCTCAACTAAGGCCTCAGTCATTCGAGTAGGTACTGAAATTCAGTTAAATGGTGAAGGATCTTGGTCCTTTTTGGACGGTTTAGTGTCTACTGATGAAATTGTTTCTTGGGAATGGGACTTTGGTGATGGAAATACGGCCTCAGGTGGAATTGTAAACCATACATTTGGTTCATTAGGAGGCCTTTCTAGTTA
>CAZXZT010000029.1:0-8761 GCA_964645695.1 uncultured archaeon | reverse complement strand
GGACCAAATCCACCCCGGGCACAGGGATGTCAGCCGACGCAAGAAGGTAGACGGAACTGTGCCCACTTTATTTTGGACAGTGCTAAGTTTGGTACACTCTATTTATATCGAACGGATGGTGGTTTTAATTGGGCCGTGTAAAGAAATAAACCCCCTTCTAAATGGTTCTCAAGAGGTGAAATGTTAACTTGACCATCGCCAAGAATTTCATGAACACGTACCAGAAGGTAGCAACTCATGACGGCGAAGACGAACCGATCCAGATCTGGGCCAAGGATTCTGACTCTTATGGCGGAATCGGAACCGACAAACTCGGAATCTGGGGAAGCGTGGTTGCTGTGGACTTCGATATCTGCGTGGCGGACGGCGCCTGCATCGAAGCCTGCCCGGTCGATGTCTTCGACTGGATAGACACGCCCGAACACCCGGCCTCCGACAAGAAGGCCATAATGGCCCGGGAACCGGACTGCATAGTCTGCAGAGCTTGCGAGGAGGTCTGCCCCGTGGACGCGGTTCTGATTACGGATCCTGGAGACATTGATTCAGGGGAATCTAGTGAACCCGCTGTAGCAGAAGATGTCGCAGAAGCCACCGAACAACCTGTGGCTCCCGCTATTGCCACATCTGGACCTCAGATGCCACTCACACCAGTGATGCAACCTAAACCCCATTCGTATGATGGCTACAAGCAGAATTCATACTGCATCAAGTGTGGCAAGTATACTTTCCATTGGCATGGCGCCTCACCAAATAATCCAGATCTATATCCTGATTATGAATGCAAGGAATGTGGGCATGTCAGGAAAATAAAGATAGCTTGATAGACAACGAATATATCAGGGAAAGACGTGAATTCTTTGCTGTTTTAACTGGTGTAATATTCATATTCTTGGCATACATTTTGATTTATGCCTTGAATGATTGGAGTTGGACCAATACCAGTGCATCAGGTTTTTGTGAGAAAGTTCAAGATGGTTGGATTCGTGAACCTGTAAATACAATCTCTAATCTTGCTTTTGTTTTTGTTGGACTTTACATTCTATGGTTAGCACAGTATGATCCGACAGATGGCCATCCTTCACTTTCCAATAGAAGCTGGTTTCTCATTATGTATGCAATTTCCTGTACGGCAGTAGGCGTTGGAAGTTTTGCAATGCACGGTTTCAATACTGCTTGGGGAGGCTGGCTTGACTTGACTGGCATGATGATGTATATCACAATGCCAATTTTCTATAATTTTTCTCGTTTCTTCAGATGGGATGAAAAACAATTTTGCATTTATTACTTGTGCACTAACCTAGTTCTAAGTTTACTGGAATGGCAATATGGCATAGGCTTGATTGTTTGGGGCGTCTCAATAGGCATCTGGTTAGCTCAAGAAACAGCAATAAAGCATCAGAATCAGCCAATTCTAATATTCTTGGTTCCGACGGTGATCCTTCTTCTTCTCTATCTTGGTGTCGAGAAAGATTCTACGCCTGGGGATTTTATAAGTGATAATTCTCCTGCTATCCTAATTTGGGCGATTCTAGCCTATTTCCTTTACAGCATAGATGAGATAAAATTGGAAAGAACCCATTCACCCTATTTCTGGACTGGGTTTGGTGCATATCTGATAGCGACTATGATTTGGATCCCCAGTCAAGATGGAGGGTGGCTATGTGATCCAGACACTCTTCTACAGGGCCATGCCCTTTGGCATTTGTTAGGCGCAGTCGCCATGTGGTCTTTCTATAAATATTTCAGAACCGAGAAGGATACTTACTGAGCAACGTAGAAGACGATCCACATACGGAGCTTGATCTCCGGCAGATATCCATCCGCATCGGTGACTGTAGGTTCGTAGTCCTCGCCTTGGTACAAGCCACGATAGCTGATTAGGTTCTCTCCAAGCTCGGAAATGCCTGTGATATCAATACGATTGTATTCTACATCCTGTCCAGGACACCATCCTGCTCTTCCATATCCCCAGGTTCCATATTGATTGGCAGATACACCTTGCTCCACTCTGTTGTAGCAACCATAACTGGTACCTCCATTAGGATGCTCGAATAGCGGGAGCTCTACACCATTGATAGTGAATTCATGCTGGTGGTTGCAGAATTCAGCACAATTCTCCTCAGTACTGCTGTGTCCATGACCAGTGAAGAACGTTACTATCTCAATCCTTTCGATGTCGACCGCTACATCATAGCTGAATGGATTATCAGAGCCAAAGATGTCATTGTAATCCAGATTGAATTTTCTCGTTGCCCCATAGAGGTATTCGGCATCTACAGGAGTATATTCCTTGTTTTCATTCCAGAAGAAAAGTTTTAGTGTAAGTCCATAGGCATTGGGTTGCCAGTAATTGAATTCGTTAATCTCCTCGTTCTTGAGAACTCCGAGCATAGGCGTTGCATCCGAAATGTACCGCCCTTCGCGATTGTATGCTGTGATGTATCTTCCGATTTCGGCCTTCCACACTCTGTCCCATTTTCCTTCACACCCGGCCGAGGAATCCTCGCCACCCGCATCCCATCTATGCCCGGCACTCTCGCAAGATTCCTGTGAATTGTATTCGGGCAGGATCTGGTCCACGCAATTCTCATAAACGTCAAATTCTGACAGCGAACAGGAAGCTTCGTATGCGTTCAAGGCACCTATGAAATCCCATTCATTACAGCCTTTGTGGTCTGCACAGGCCTCGTAGGCATAGACTGCAAAGGAATCGAACTGATCCATATTCTCAGGTAGCTCTACGTCACGAATGTTCGTACCGCCACCCCATCCACCTCCATGAGTATAACTTTCCCCTGTCTTCCACTCCAGGAGTGTGACAGACTCGCCCTTGATGCATCTCTCGGGAACGTACAGCCTTTCATCGCAAGGAACACTGGCGTGGTATTCCATCGTGGCCAATTCTCTTTCGAGTCCGAATTCGTAGTTGAAATAGATCGGTTCGTTGGCTATGAAGTGGAACCGGTACCAGCTGAAGTTCTGGTTTAGGTTCAGGTCCCAGAAACTTCCGACCTCCTGCCAGCGTTGCAACCGGTCGACACAGAACCAGGCAGGCGAGTCATGCGTTGTGATGAACTCAGCTATGCTTCCCTCCATAAAGTTCGCATCCATAGCGATGTAATGTACCCTGTCGGACCAATGCTCCCGGTCATCTCCGCTCATTGTCGCCAATGCAAATGTGACTCTTCCAGCCATGTAGGTAACGTCTCCCATCCAGGCCCCGTCCCGGTATGATCCGAAGAAGTAATGGACATTATCCGGTGATTTTTCAAACATCTGACTCAATTCGTTTGCCTGTCCAATAGGATTTGCGGAGTTCCAGGTGATTACACTGTCCGGATTGAGTGGATTGTAGATTATGAAAACGTAAGTGTCCTTACCGCTCCATTCCTGGCTGAATACCCAGTCATTCGTAAAGTTCAGGTTCTCATCTATAGGTTCAGGTACAGTGAAATCTCCTGTGGTCCCCATGTAATCAGTCGAATATGGCCCGTTGTTCCAGGGGATTGGTTTTTCGAAGCGTGAACAGCCATCCTCATCGACTTCTTCACCATACAGGAAAGGTCCTTCTGGGCACTCGTCACCATCACTACACAATCCGTCCCCATCGCTATCACCCGTGGAGTCATTACCCCAGCACACATCCAGTAAATCAGATACTCCGTCCCCGTCGCTATCTCTCTGGGATGCCGAGCACCCTTCATAGTTGGCTATTTCGTTCAAAGGGGTCTCTTCGCACAGGTCGTCTCGATCCTCCACGCCATCGTTGTCATCGTCATCGTCCTCCCCATCGTCCTTGCATCCATCCATGTCCCAGTCTGCGTCAGGGTTCCCAGCATCCCAGTTGATACTACCCCTGGGGCACTGGTCCATAGTATTGTTCATGCCATCATTGTCCATGTCATCGTCCAGTCCATCTGGCGTTCCGTCGCTGTCGTAATCCAGTGGTTTGGAGTAGGGGTCGTTTGGATTGCTCCCAAGGAGCATCTCTATTGTATTATTGAATCCATCTCCGTCGGTGTCATCGTCCTCGACAAGAGAGGTACTGCAGTTTTCCTTGATGGAATCCGGTTTCCCATCTCTGTCCATGTCATCTGTTGCACATCTATCATTCGGGAATTTGTCAGCGTTGTCACCTGTTCCGTCACCATCCGAGTCCTCCCACTCATCAGAGTCGTATGGAAATTCGTCCGTGCTGTCCGGGTGCCCGTCATTGTCTGAATCCTTGTAGCTACTCCCTCCGCTGTCATTCAGTTCGTTGCTTCCGTTATCATAATCATTGTTCGGGTCGTTATCAGAATAATCATTTTGCTCATCTATCTCATCTTTTTCGATTTCTTCCAGACAGCCACTGACTGCAAGTGTAGATGTCATGAACAGGAAGACAACTGTTAGTGAGCCGAACTTTCCAAGATTCATCGTTTCCCGGATAATCGATTGAAAGATAAACCTTCGTGTCCATCAAACGACATATTTAGAGGCTTTTACCTTGGCAAGGCATGTCGGTTCAGAAGGCCAGAAAAGTGGCCCTTGCGTACTGGGGCTTTTCCAAGAAGGCAACTGCACGCGCCCGATCTGGAGTGGACGTGGATATCGTCAAAGGGAACGGAGGCTCAGGTCTGGAATCCGCTACCGCCCCCGAAAAGCGGTTTGCGGTCATGGTAGAGGGATTGTGGGAGGACTACATGGGCCAAGTTGGAGGATACGGTCGCATTCCGTTCGAAGTATTGCTTGACGTTGCCAAGAAGGTCAAGAGCAGTGGTGACGTGGAGGGTAAATCAGATATGGGAGAGGTACAGAAATGGGTCAAGTTGCTCATCAATGAAAACTCCAATTATTTCATAGCCCGGGCAGAGAACAAGAAGCAGGTTATGGAACTTCTGATCAATACCAAACGCTGATTACAAACTTTATTAATTCTCGGTCTAGTCGCATGGCAATGAAGATTTACACAAGAGAGGGAGATGAAGGCGAAACGGACTTGCTCTATGGGGGCAAAGTTTCCAAGAATTCGTCCCTTCCAGAGGCCTATGGAACTGTGGATGAGGCACAGGCGATACTGGGGCTGGTCAGGACCGAATGCGAGAAGGGTAGCGACTTGGAGGAAAAGATAATCCACATCGAAAGGGACCTCTACGTACTCATGGCCGAACTTGCCACTGATCCGGAGAAGCACGACAAACTGAAGCCTGGCAAGAACAAGGTGAACAAAGAGATGACAACATTTCTGGAAGAATTCATTGATCAAATAACTTCCAGTTTCGAACTGCCCAAGGAATTCGTCTTGCCCGGGCAGAACAGAATTTCGGCATTGCTGGATGTGGCCCGTACCGTGGTTAGGAGAGCCGAGCGTCGCACGATATCATGCGATATCTCAGATTCTCTGGCCGTTCCTTATCTCAATCGGCTTTCTGATCTTTTGTGGGTCATGGCTCGCTGGCAGGAAGGAGAATCAATAACTTCGCGTTCAGTAAAATGAAAATTCCTGAGCACCTACGAAAGCCTCTTCTCGAGCAATTGGAAGACCAGTCAGAATCGGATGATTATCTTGTCATGCGGGGTTCGGCACTGGGATACGGCCTACTGGGAGAAGATGACCGGCGCGATGCCTTCATTCTGAAATTCCTAGATACTCCCGAGCCAAGCCTGGAAGGGAATGAATTAGCAAGGGAATTGCAGTCTCGCGCATCAGGAACGATTATGCTGGAGAAAGACAGCGATGGGTTGCTGGCCCAATCCAAGGAGATCTTCGAGGCTCAGCTGGAGGAGGCCCTGCCAGACCTCCCCGACGACATCGAGATTGATATTGCAACGGAACCTTTGAAGATAGCAAGGCAGTCCCGAAGCGGTCTCATGGAGAATGCATTTTTGAGGAAAGAGTGGAAGGAATGCATCCGGGAGGCTGAACACGGTCGTTCGATTATCCCGGATTATCTGCTGTATCAGCCTCATCGCGAAGGCTATCCAATCGAATTCGTTGCCAAAGGCCTTCTTTTGGGCGACAAGGAGTCGATATCCAAGGGCGTAGTGATGCAGGAGGAATTCTTGCAATATCTTATCGAAGTGGGATATCTCAAGCCTTGGGAGGAACTTTATTTCGTATCCTACATAATCTCCGTTTTATCACGAAAACTGCTTGAGTAACAGTAAATTATCTTTTTTAAAATATTTTATATAGTGTCCAACAGCTTTCGTCTTCTAGGGAGAATCCATGTACTCCATAATTTCTACAACTAGCAAGCAGGTCCTTGTCTGGGCCATCATGTTCACACTTGTCCTGAGCGTGTTTCCTACGGTCATTGCCGATGAGGATGATGAAGAATGGTTCTGGGATATAGAAGGTGAAGTTTACGACGAGGACGGCGACGGCTCGGATGACACTATAGAGATAGGATATGACCCCGATACAACTTGTGATTGCAATATCAGTATTACCGTATACGTTGACATTTATGATGAGAATGGATACCTAGGATACATATACGAGGATTACACAATTTATGATGAAGCGGGCGATTGGTTCACACAGGACTGGACGCCCGATAACAGCGGGACTTTCGATTTTTACGTGTCCCTGTATGACGAATGGGATAACTTCGAAGACAGCTGGAACATGACTGGCGTAGAGCTGGAACCCATGTCAGGCTCTTCTGACGAGACAATCAACGTTGATAATCGGGTTGGAGATTTCCATGGAGACGGTATCAACAATGATATAGGCATGTTTGCCTTCATCAAGGATGATCCAGTAGAAGGCGTAGAGGTAAATGTAGAATACTTCAACGGTATGAACTGGACCTTTTACACTAACGGGACAACTGATGACTATGGTGAATTCGTAGTGGAAAATGCAACGAACGGCGAGTATCGATGGATTGCAGAATACGACGGCGAGGATCTTGAGGAAGAGACTCTTTCCTATACAGAGGTAGATATTACAATGAACTTAAGCCATATGTTTGCTGTGGATGACTGGGATGATGCTGGCGACTATGATGATTTCCTCGGGCTTATCCTTGAAGGAGACGATAGCAAGGATGATGGTTACGTAGAAGTCTATGATGATGCTGGCGATCTGTATGACTCAGGTACCACGGACGCTGAGTTCTGGGGCTATAATGTCTATTTGCTACACGATGTTGAAAAGGGGAATTACACCTTCAATATGTACTACGAAGAAAATGGCGAACTGCTTCAGAGCGGGTGGTTGCATTCCTATGGAAGCACCAGCACCAACTATGATGAGTGGTTTGATAGCTGGGACTATGAAACCGAGGATACAAATGGCGATGGTGAAGCCAACAGCATAACCACCAGTTACGATCCAGATACAGAATGCAACTGTACAGTTGAGATAGAAGTGTCAATGGATGTATACAACAATGATACTGGAGATTGGGTCGATTATGACAATTATTATTACGAGATAAACGGTACTCAGGATGATTGGTTTGAAACAGATGACTGGTCTCCAGACCGGAATGCGAATTATACTTTCGAATTCTATCTGTATGATGAGAATTGGAACTACGAGGACCACTTCAATTTCACAGTATACTTGGAGTGTGATGACGATAGCAATAATTCGGATGGTTGCGACAACGACGAATGGTTCGAGGACTGGGATTCCGAATCAGTAGATACTGACGATGACAATCTGTACGACACTCTGGATATCAGTTACAACCCGGATACCGATTGCGATTGTGAAGTAGAGATTGAAGTTGAGGTTTACGTATATGAGAATTCAACAGGCGACTGGGTAGATAGCATGTACGACTACCATACCATTAACGGTACCGAAGAGGAATACTTCGAACAGTCATGGACCTCGCATGAGAGCCAGTCTTACGATTTCTATGTCTACATGTATGATGACGACTGGAATTCCGAGGATGAATTCTGGATATACAATGTATACCTATATCAGAAGAGCGGAGGTGGTGGACCAGGTGATGATGATGAATACTTTGACTGGATTTATGAATATGTCTGGGACGACGACGATGATGGATACAATGACACCGTTGAGTTGGATTATGACCCAGATACAACGTGTGAATGCGACATAAACATAACAGTCTTTATCGATGTTTATGACAACGATACGGGCGCCTGGGTCGATGGAACCGATAACAATTACACTATCTATCATGATGAAGATGACTATTTCTATGAGACATGGTCACCAGAATACAATGGCACTTTCGATTTCTATGTTGAGATGAATGATGAGGATGGTAACCTAGAAGAAGAGGTCGAATATCTTGGTGTTGAACTTCACGTCCGATCAAGTGGCGGAGATGGCGACGATGACGAGTGGTTCGACTATTGGGATTATGATGTCTATCCTTCAGACACTATCACGATAGGCTACGATCCAGACACCGAATGTGAATGTAATATAACCGTCACGGTCTACATTGACGTCTACGAGAGCGATACTGGAGATTACATAGATTACGTATACGCAGAACACGACATTTACAATGGGTACGGCGACTGGTTCACTCAGGATTGGACGGCTTGGAATGATGACTACTACGACTTCAATGTTTCTATGTATGACGAAGAATGGAATTACGAAGATCAATTCTGGATTTATGATGTATACCTAAGCTCTGATGACGGTGGAGGAGGTAATGGAACTGGTGATGACAACGGTGTTGGACATATAGGTGTCATCGATGATTGGGAAGAAGATGGCTATGTCAATGATTACATTGGTGGAGTTTTAGAAGATGATGAATATAAGGAAGAT
>CAZXZT010000028.1:0-8836 GCA_964645695.1 uncultured archaeon | reverse complement strand
TCTGGCTTTACATCATCCAATGTTGATCGCGGCGGTGGGATTACTTGGCATGGTCCCGGACAGCTAGTGGGTTATCCGGTTTTCAAGTGGCAAGAGGAATCAATTAGAAAGGTAATCACGATGATAGAGGAATGGATAATCATATCTCTTGACAAATTAGGAATTAGGGCAGTATGAAACGAAGCCATGCAAGGCGTATGGTATGAGGATCAGAAGATTGCCAGTATCGGATTAGCGTTTAGCAAGTGGGTTTCACGACATGGTTTTGACATTAATCTGGCAACACCACCAGGTCGTCTAGAGTCCGTGGAAGGATGCGGTTTGCCTGTTGGTAAGCACACTTCTCTCTCGCAATTTGGTTTTGATATATCAATTAAACAAATGCAAGATATACTGATTGAGACCATGCCACAAGTCCTTGGAAGAAAAGTTGTGAAGAAATCTACTTTAGAAACTTCTTGACCAGATGCTGGTTCTGATCCTTTAGTTCATGATGATTTTTCATCCATTCTGAGGCCTTTTCAATACAGATTGATTTCATTTCACCAGTTAGTAGTTCTCCAGAGACGTATTCATTCCGTACCCTTTCCAGTTCTTTATCATCCTCTTCAAAGAAATAACGAAGGTATTGATAGGCTACATCAACGTCTGGGTTTCCACCTTTCTTTCGATGTTCCTCAGCTGTGGATTGTCCTCCAGAGAATGATGACTTTATCTTCTTTTCAATGGTTTTCATTGAATCGTTCAGGAACATGGTCGTTTCAGGTTGACTTGAGCTCATCTTGCCTCCAGTCATCCCAATAGCAAACTGGTGATAGGTCGATGATGGTTGCATGAATCCCAGACCTCCTAGCTTCCGTTCCAGACTCAATAACTGGTATCTCAATTCGTTACGGTCACTTACAGAGGCATCCTTGATATCGATTTTACCATGCTTAGGATTCGAATTCATCTGACTGAATCCAGCTTTGTTTATGGCCCTAACAACTTTGTCAATGACCTTGTTTCTCTGTTTATCATCAATTCCGCCGTTGGCCTGAATACCCATCACCTCCAGATTATTGTCCTGGATTGACAACCCAACGGTCATACCACCGGATTTGTTTACATTGACATTGAACCAGTTTGTCTTGGATACCATTCCCCTCGTAAGCCGGATGTGTGGATCCTGGTCGATACCAACTGGGACCACGATAGGTCTCAATCCCCCATATTCATCCATTTGAGGATGCACAATGTCACCTGCCTGAACCAGAGGTGATTGTACATGGGCTAGGGTTGTTTCCCCTGAAAAACCGTAGATGGCCTCCATCTCAGATAAATTTGTTTTCTTGCCCAGTGTGAAACCTAATTTCTGGACAATGGGTCTTTCAGATTGGAAATAAATGGATGTCTTATCCGGATTCAGACCCATTCCTGCATAATTCGTCACGTACTCCTCAATTGCGTATTTCCTGCAAGCATCCAAACTTAATCCTCGAGTTGCATGGGCTTCCAGATCTGCGACGGTGATGGTAACATCGCCACCAAGTTCTTGATACCAGCGAGCCTGATCAATCACCATTTTGTGTCCCAGATGTATTTGTCCCGATGGCATAAGTCCGGAAAGAACACCGAACGGTCTTCCGGTATTTCTTGCTTCCAAAACATTGTCCAGATCTCTGTGAGCAAAGATTATTCCCCGACGATGAAGGTGAGTTGGACTTGGTAATTCATCAAGATTTATCGTCTCTAACCCGAATTTCTCGCATATTTCTTTGTAGTTTTGGACTCCTTCGTTAGCCCAAGGGTCAATTTTCATTACTAGCTTAGAGGTTGGGGGCTTAAAGGTAATTCCCACCTCCCTTACCATAATGTGGAAAGAGTAGAGTGGCCGAGAGCAATACTCCATGTGGATATGGACGCCTTCTTCGTTAATGTTCACTTACTGGAAAATCCAGAGGACAGAGGAAAGCCGTTAGCAGTAGGGGGAAAACCTGGACAAAGAAGTGTGATTGCTTCAGCCTCGTATGAGGCTAGAGAATTGGGAGTCAGGTCCGCAATGGCTTCCAGTAAAGCTCTCAAATTGTGTCCTAAATTGAAATTGGTTTCTTCAAACCGGCCAAAGATAAGAGCCTGTTCAACTAAGGTAATGAATATTCTGTCACGCTATGGTGTGTTAGAAAGAATGAGTGTCGATGAGGCCTTTGTCGATATATCATCACAAGCAAATCCTCCAGCTTTAGTGAAGACTATATTGAAACGAATAAAGGATGAAACCAAGCTACCAGCATCAGCCGGCCTATCAACATCAAAATTAGTTTCTAAGATAGCTTCAGATTTTGATAAACCTGAGGGATTCACAGTCGTCCTTCCCGGAACTGAGAGTAAATTCTTGGCACCGCTGGAAATCCAAAAGATATATGGTATAGGTCCAAAAACAGCATCCTTATTGAATAATCTAGGAGTTAAATTATGTTCAGATATAGTATCAATTGATATACAGAAACTTCAGCCTGTTTTTGGCCAATACTCAGTTCGATTAAAGAATAAAGCTAAAGGAATAGATGATAAGCCAGTTGATCCATCACCATGGGTTGCTAAGCAACAGGGAACCGAAAGAACATTCGAGAAAGATGTGACTGATTCAAATGTAGTTGAAGATGCACTATTGGAATTATGCGAGGAAGTTTCAGAGAGTATAGGTAGAATGGGTCGTTCCGCTCGCACTGTAACACTCAAATTAAGATGGCCTGATTTTTCCACAATTACTCGGCAAAGAACAGTTCCAGGCGAGATTAATAGAACTAAGGATATTTACAAAGTAGCAAAATCTCTTTTGTATGAGAATTGGGAAACTGGGAAACCAATTCGACTTATGGGTGTATCAGCCAGTCGTCTGGGAGTTTCAGATCAACAGAAGCTGCCTTTAGAATTCGAATAGGCTTTTCTGTTTATTGTCAACTTTGGGCGTTATTTTACTAGGTTCATCATCGTCTTTATCATGGGTGATTTGATAATCAAGAGTAATAACTTCTCTTTCTTGTCTGTACTCATTTGATTTCTCCATAATTTCATTTATTTTCTTATCTTTTTTATCTATTCCCATTAGAATCGCCAATTCATTTTCGTTCAGTTCTAATTTTCCGGCAATACGTGTGGCTTTTTCGTGGTTATTCTGGCATATTGTTGAAAGTACAGCTAATTGCTCCATTTTCGATTCCTTAACTGACAGATGTGTAGCTCCACCAATCTTCTTGGCTAATGAATCCCGATATCCTCTTTGGAATCGGCTAGCCCCCATTTTCCTTATCCATGAAGGAAATTGCGGTCTGCGTCCACTGGTTGGATGTGCCTTGGACAAGGCAACCCCGCTGGACATCAGTTCCGACGCATATCCCCACAGCCCGTAGTTCTGGTTCTTTATAACGCGAGCAAGTAGCAAATCAGCATATGCAACTTTTTCGTAGGCTCTCTCGATATCACTGGGATGCTTGTACACGATTGGAATATTGTCACTAACCCAGGTAGCTACTTCCCTTGGTTGTTCGTTTAGATCGAATATGGCGGTTCTAGGATCATTGTAATTGTCACTGTTGAAAATCACGTTCAGCGTGTCAAACATTTCGATTTCCCGGTCACGGGCACCCAGTTTCTCCACATCCTCTTTTATTATTTCCTTATTTCCTTCAGAAAGAGATTGTAGATCGTTGATTGCGGCTCTTAGATCTCCCTTTGCCACTTCCGCCATGGTCCTGACGGTTTCCTGACTTATCTCGAGTTTTTCACTCTCGCACACATTGTTAAGGACCATAGCTACGGAAACTGCAGAAGGTCTCTGAAATTTCAATGTCATTGCCAGTCTTTTTATCTTTGAACCAGTACCTTTAGTAAGATTGTAAAGGTCATTGACTGTAATTACTACAGGTTGTTTTGTCTGTTCCAGAGTCTTGGCTATAGCTCTCTTACCGCCTCTATCACTATAGTTCTTCGTCTTATTCTTTGATTGTCGGGCTCTTTCGTATAAATTGTCTGCTTCATCAAGGAGGATCAGGTTTCTGCTGGATATTCCTTTGCTTCCAAATGTCTGAAAGAGTCCGGCTCTCAGTGCTATGCCTTCAATTACGTCTCCAGATCGGGTATCGGAGGCATTGAGTTCGACAATTTCCCAACCCATGTCATTTGCCAGTCCAATGGCTGCAGAGGTTTTTCCACATCCCGGTGGACCTGATAGAATAACGCCTTTTTTTGTGGTCCTTTCTCCCCATGAACTCGCCCAGTTTTTCAAATCATTGATAGTCTTGCTATTCCCAATTAGGTCCGAAAGACTTTCAGGCCTGTATTTCTCGGCCCAGGATTCCATCAATCACCTAGTTTCATCATAAAATGCAAACGTTGATATTTCAGAATCGACTTTGCATTCCTAGAAACAATCCAGAAACAGAAGAATATACATATTCCACAAATAATCATCACGGTTCCAAAGGAGGATTTGAATTCTTGATTATCCAGTTTGAATATAGACAAGTTCCAATCTCCGTTTCCCATATAGATCATAATTCCGCCAACTGCTGATGCTAAAAGTCCAGCTAGAATCAGGGATCGGCTCTCAGTTCTCCGGTACAGCTGAAGTATGGGAGAAACGATGGTCAAAAATAATGCAATTCCAAATAAAGTGAAGAATAGTCTCATGAATTCAGTCTGATAGTAGTTTACAGAGGATGTAGGGAAGCCACCAGCCATTACACTTTCCGCAATCATTGGTATGGGTGCATAGGCTGCAACAATGCAACCCATGAAGAAGAATCTGGCAAGAAGTAGTAGAAACTGTGATCTTTTACTATCTACTTCCATTTTCTCCAATTTCTTGTATGTCCTCTTCAGGACCCATCTGGAGATAGCCATGGTGCTGGAGGCCAGAGGAACAAAAACGGCCGTGACTAGAATCAGTCCTCCAACAAGTTGCCCCATCATGTCACCACCAGAATCACGACCCAGAAGTGACGATAATGAGAGTACTTTGTCAGTACTAGTGTAGACTAGAATCCCCTGTCCGATGTAAAGCAGTGTCAGTAAGAACCCGGCTATGAAAATCCGGGTTCCAAAACTACTGTAGATGTAGGCGTCTGGCTGGTCTCTAACGAACCTTACCACTATCACACCAGAGGAGCGCTATTAATTAGCCTAACTCAAAACGTGTTTGCTCAGGTTCTTTATTGGCAGAAAGTTTTTCACCTAGTTTGGGTCCTATTCCTGGAATCTCAGCAAGTTCTGAAGGTCTTGCGTCTCTTATTGAGCCCTGACTAGTGAATCCTGAATTGAAAAGTGTTCTGGCTCTTACTCTGCCTATGGATTCTATCTCCAGCAACGGTAAAAGTTCTTTACGAACCCCGCTGTTCACACGTATCTGCAGTTCCGTTATCATCTTGGTTGCTTCTGGAGCAATCAGTTCGGATAGTTCGCTCATGGCGTAAAGAATCCATTTAGCAGTCTCCACTTTTGCCCGAATGTCTCCAGGAGTTGTCGAGTATCTCTTAAGAAGATGCTCTTCGGGAGTTTCCTCAATCCAGTCCATTAAGAGCAAGGCAGTCTTCAGATCCCATAAATAAAACTCCAATTCGACATGTTCAACAGGCGGAGGAAGCATAAGGTCACCTTCCATTTGCATTAGATGCGTGAGATAGGTTTCCATTTCATTCTTCCGGACATATAATGAGTATACGTCAGGAGTTCTAGCGATAGTGTGCAGAATCCCGAGCGAATTTGCATTAACTTCAGACTCCAAGGCATTGCGAATGATAACTCCAGATAGCGGATCAATATACAATTGCGATACTTTTCTTCCAAAGGCAGTAGGTCTAAATTTCTCTTTTAATTGATTGTTTGCCGGTACAAAATCACCATTCTGGCGTCCTTCTATTTCTATAAGGTTTTCCTCGTCAAGAAAATCGAGTACTTTGTTCAAGCGGTGTTGTGTCCTCCAGAGTTCGCCCTGAGTCCCGAATAGCGTCTTCCCAAGAAAATCATGCAACCTTTCCTTTGTATTTATGGTACCAGAGGCTATTAGCGATAGAAGATGAGTTCTGAGTGCAGGTTCGCTACCCAGTCTGGAATTGACTGGTTCTGTCTCTCCTTCGAAATAGTTTTCTGTAAAATAATCGATTTGCTCCCTGTTTTTTGCGACAAGAATGCCTTCCCCATCTACATCAAAGCCAGGTCTTCCAGCTCTTCCCAGCATTTGCTGGACTTCCAGTACTGGTAAAGGTTGGTTGGATTGGAACGACGATTCCCAACGACTCAAATCTCTGATTATGACTCTTCTTGCTGGTAAGTTTACTCCTGCTGCTAGAGTCGGTGTCGCACAAAGAGCCTTCAGATTCTTGTCCCTGAATGCCGATTCGATTATTTGTCTGTGACGATTTGTAAGACCAGCGTGATGGTAGGCAACTCCCTTGGCAATTAGTTTTGAGAGGTTTGAATCTACAGATGTTACTTCATCTGCATTCTGCTTTATTCTATCTGCATACAATTTTAGTTTTTCGATATCTCTAAGATTTAACTTTTTACCGATAAGTCTGCCTAAATTTCTGGCCTGTGCCTCTGCAGCTCTCCGAGTTCCTACGAATACCAGGCATTGTTCAGGCAAGTTGTCCATGGCAATTCCCTCTACGCCACTTAGTCCGATACTGCTTTTTCCACCATCTTCCCATTCTATTTTCCTGTCCATGGCAATACCTCTTCTGAGGGGAACTGGCCGAAAATCACTCCGAACCAGAGTTGCATCCAACCATTCAGCGATTTCTCCAGAATTGGAGACTGTAGCTGAAAGTCCTATGATCTGGACGGCAGGATTAATTTCCCTAAATTTGGAGAGCGTCACTTCCAGAGTCGGCCCCCTTCCAGAATCGTTGATAAGATGTATCTCGTCGGCCACTAGACATTCCACTTCTGTTAACCAGGAGGGGTTATGTCTGATCAATGAATCGGCCCTTTCCGAAGTTGCAATTATGATATCGTATTTTGATAAACCTCTGGCCTTGTCAAAATCTCCTACAGAAACTCCGATCTTGGCTCCGTTGAGAATGTTTTTACAAATATCCTTCAATTCATTTACCTTTTCCCAGGCTAGTGCCCTTAGGGGGACCAGATAGATTCCTTTTTTCTTTGATCTTACGGCCCTCATGAGCGCAACGTAAGCAACTAGTGTCTTGCCGGCGGCAGTAGGTACGGACATGAGCACGGAATCACCCCTTTCTACAATACCGATCGCTTCTTTTTGGGGAGGATATAATTCTTTGATATTCAGATATTTTAGCAGTTCAGGTAGCAACCTTACCAGCTCTCATCCTGCTCTGATATACCAAATTCCGGCCGGCTTTGAAATGTCAAATAAAGTGCTATTGCTCCAAGAAGTGTAGATAACAGCAAGCCTCCCAGACCAACTATAGCTGCAGCACAACCGATGAGGACCAGGTTGTAATTCTGTCTCATCATTAGGAGCGCCCCTCCAGCGAATGCCAAAATAGCGCATACAAGCTCCCATATCATCCCGAATCGGATAATATTGCGGACAAAATCCTCGTCAATCTCTTCTTCTTCCTGATCTATCTCAAGCCCCATTTCACCCATAACATCGTTGTACTTTACAGTCACTCCCTGAATCTTTTCGTCATCATTGAGAATTCCATTCATGGTAGTCGCCGTTCCTAGTAGAACAAATCCTGCGACAATGAGTGCTATTGCGGCTTGACTTGGTTTGCCGGTGGCAGGATAGAGGGCAACCACATTGCTCCCGCTCTCTTCTTCATCTCCCCAATCTACAGATTCGTATTGTGTTTCTTCCCACCCTTCGGAATCGTGGTCCTCATCCATCAGTCATTCAATACTTGACCTATAATAATGGTTGCTCTATTCCTTCTTAAGTCCCTTTAAAGTTCCGCTAGTCCGCAGGGTCTTTATTTCAAATTCGGTCCCACTCTGGTTCATTATATCTCTAGCTCGGGCAACTATTTTGTGGTCCACACGAACGACTCCCGTTCTGGAATCGTAATTTATCAATTTCCACCTTATTTTCCCCCCCAGTCCTTCAAATGCCTTGGAAAGGATATTTGCTATTTTATTTTTTGGAACACTCTTAGCATGGTTGAAAAGAATATACCTTTTTCGTCCTCTCCTCTCTTTTACTACCACAATTCCTCAAAATAATTCGGCAGATTCATTTTCCAATTTATTTAAATGCTTTTGTAATGTTTTTAATTACGTTTTCTAATTTCTGAACTCTATCTTTTAACTTGGCCACTTCAGCTTTCAGCCCTTCATCACTACTACCATTTCCTTTGTTTTTGAGTTGATCTATTAACCAATTATCCGTTTCTTCCTTCAGCTTTATTATAGATTCGATATCTTCATCTTCTTCGGCACTACTTTCTCCGGAATCGTTCTCATCAGCTACTTCTGCAGTTTCTTCTTCCGATTCGTCTTCAATATCTTCAGCTCTATCTTCTCCTTCAGAATCTTTTTCTCTTGTGGCTTCCTCGATATCTTCTTTGGTTTCATCTGCCTGTTCTTCTTCCTGCTGAGATTTTTCATGCTTAAAATCCTGTACTGTCATTATGTTACCGTCGCTATCCGATTTGATTTTTCCAGTTATAGAGAGTCTATCAAGTTCATTCTTGAAGTCTTCCATCTCTCCCCCGGCCTCTCTGAAGGCCTTAAATAATTCTCCCGAGTCCATTTTATACCCATCAAGCTTAAGAATGTTTAGGATAAGGCTACTGGAATCCTCATTAGTTTCAGTATCGCTTGGAGTTTCCTCTTCCTTTACTTCCTCCTCTTTCTTTGGAGTTTCCTCTTCCTT
>CAZXZT010000027.1:0-9046 GCA_964645695.1 uncultured archaeon | reverse complement strand
AAGCATCACACGAACTTGATGCTCGAGAGTAGAATCTATCGAAGCACCCCAAATGATTCGGGCTTCTTTATTAATCTTACTATGAACTTCCCTCACCACTTCATGCGCTTCCTGGAGGGTCAAATCATCACCTCCAGTAACATTGATCAGTGCACCCTTAGATTCACTTATATCCAATTCCAATAGAGGAGAGGTAAGGGCTGCAGTCACTGCGTCGGAGGCCCGAGTGGCGCCCTGGCCTTCACCCATGCCAATCATAGCCACACCTCCACCATCCATTATGGATCTCATATCTGCAAAATCTATGTTGACAAGACCACCATGTGACGTTATTTCGGTCATGCATTTGATCGCATTGGCCAAAATCTCGTCAGCCTGACGGAAAGCCAGATTCAGGGGAAGTTGCGAAATATCTTCTTGCAATAATTTGTCGTTCGGGATAACTATCACCGTATCTGCTGATTTTCTGAGTTTATCAAGACCCAAACGAGCGTTGTTGGTTCTCCTGGCACCTTCATTGCTGAATGGCAACGTGACAATTGCAATAGTAAGTGCCCCGCGCTCCTTGGCCAATTTTGCGATTATGGGAAGCGAACCCGTGCCTGTTCCGCCACCAAGCCCACCTGTCAAGAATACAATGTCAGCTTCATGGCAGGCTTCCAGAAGCTCTATTCTGGCCTCCTCGGCAGCTCCTTCTCCAATATTAGGTTCGGAACCGGCTCCAAGGCCTTTGGTCAACTTTTTCCCTATCAGCAACCTGTGTGGTATCGATGTATTCAACAGGTGCTGGGCATCGGTATTAACTGCCAGAAGTTCAATAGTGGTCAAGCCTTCCTTGTAAAGTCTAGATAGCGTGTTGTTTCCAGCTCCTCCACTTCCTACGATCAGAATATTGGTCTTTAATTTGGAAACCAGGGCTTGAAGCTCGCTCTCGTCAGTTTCTCCCTTAAAACCGGCCTCGTCCGCGATGGTCTCCTGCAAAGACTCCTCACTCATCTTCACATCGAGATTGATTCACTATATAAAATCAATCTATTATATCCAACTGATACCTTATTTATAGAGATAGTTTCTCAATGTTAATAATGAGGAAAACAGCTTTCGAATTGCTGAACCGGAAAAGGGTCATTACCGTTTCGGTGGTTACAATTCTAATTCTTCAAGTTGTTGTTGTCCCCACATCTTCTGATTCGCCAACACTAAATGCCGATTATAGCACGGCTCAGGAATTGGATGCGTTCTTTCAAAGCGTCAACCAGAGAAATGATCAAATAAATGAAAGTGTGTTTGCAGAACTCAACTTTCTCAGATCCATACACGAGGGGAATGCACTAAACACCTCACTGATGCCACAAGGGCACCGGTTGGATACTCGAGAGATGCTTCTGAATGCCACTGATGAAAGTGATGATGTGGATGCAAACATTACTTATGAAACTGTAAATTATGATTATTCACAAAGAGGTCTGAAACCTGTAGATGTGAATGACCCTGAACCAGTCAGAGCCGATATCATCGAGACTATGCTGAGTGAAACTAACTTTTATCAGGATTCATTTCTGGGGACCGTAGTATCAGTCTTTGCTGAAACTTACCTGATATACTGGGCCTACGATGCCAATGGGAATGGAATAATTGACGTAGGTGGGTGTGGTGATGGCGCACCAGAGAACGAGACTTGTGAGGAAGGTGTAGAGGAGGCGACACTAATCAGTACTTTGTTCGGTGCCTCCGCAAACCTGATGTGGCTCTGGTTTGAATCACTAGAACTAGCTGGACCGGAAATTCTTGGTTTTGATCTTGTTGATTTTATTGAAACCATCTTAAGTGATTTAGATGAAAACGATATTGCATGGGTTCCAATCGATGTTGATGACGATGGAGAAAATGATATCCGAGCCAGATTGGTACCTGTGGTCAACGATCTCTTGAATGATGAAACGGACATCAATCCACTAGATGGAGATGTAGGGGTAGAAGCTAGTATCGGCATATCATTTGAATTTGAGGAACTGAATGAGGATTTGAATCAGACCCTTGACGTTGCTATTGTAAGGGGAATAACCTATACGAAGGAAACTGAAAACGATTCGGATGAAGAGACGTATGTTTGGGGAGTAAACACCCAATTTCCGGCAAACGAAATCCCGGACACATACAACCTGACGGTAGTTATTGAAGAATTCGTCTTTAACATTGGAGACCTGGACGGAGGAATTGGAATAGACCTTGGATTAAACCCAGGGGATATTGATTACGTTAACGCACCATACGAAATAACAGTTGAAATGAATAACAAGACCGAAGACCCGGACAATAACGGAATAGACTCTATGGATGTAGTCATAGGGTACCTGAAATATAACTGGAGCAGTGGAACCACAGCCAATCCTGGTGAAGCCCTAGAGGAAATAACATTTATCAAAGTCGACTTGGATAACCCTCGTGGCAAAATACCTCAAAAGATTAGCGTAAGAATAATCTCGGAGACCATACAGAACAACGTTGAAAGAGATGCTGTAGAGGTTTACGCACGTCCTTCGGAAACGACCTCACCAAGCGAGACCAACAAGAAGTTCGATCTCGGGTTCCAATATTATGAATATAATGTTCATCCGGACGAAGGCGAGGATGCGTTCCTTTCACATATAGTCGCTGAAATCACTGGGGTCCCAGTATGTTCTATCGAGGAATCGGGAGAGGAGGTGTGCCTGGATGAACTCAACATGCAAAATGCCGCATTCTGGCTAGAGGTCAGAAACGAATCCACGGCTGACAGAAACTGGACTGTTGTGGAATTTCATGCCACGGAATCCATCGATTCAATTGTCTATGGTGACTACGAATACTATACTGAGGATGGAAGAGGAGCTACCTGGTCAGACCATGACTATAGACTGTTCACCGGACTGGAAATTCAGAATATGCCTGAGAATCTGGTCATTGAAGGTAACCTGAAACTGGACGAGACCGGAGGATCCACGATTCCCGTTAATAATACTGAAGGAGACGTGGATGGAAGTCTAGTGAGCGGATTCATAAGTGATATTCTTCTGGGACTGGCCGGCAGAATAATTTACCTTGGAGATCTGTTGCGGTCAATTCCACAGGCCTTGCTACAGTCAACCATTGGTGAGGGGGATGGTGAGGTTTATGCCAGAATCAGAGATAGGCAGGGCAAACCGACCTACATAGAACACTTGTTTGTCTATCTGACCAGCGACAGGTATTTGGAAATGAGTGACGGAAGCGATGATGACTACTTTGCCATGTACAATGAATCGGCATATCTATCGTCGAAAAACCAGGATTACAGTTTCAGTGTTAAAATAACTGATGTCGGTGACATCGATTTCTACTCACGTAGCGGAATAACAAATATTTCGTTATCAATGGCTCCTGAACGAAACAAGCCATTCCGTGTCTATTTCGAGGGAATCGACAGTGCTGGAGAAACTTCACACTGGGCTAACATAACGCTCAGCAATATTCCGACCAATACTACCTTCAAGTTAGATAATGGAAATCTAGCCTATGCTGGTGGAGATAATGGAGATGAATTAATAGAACATATCACCTTCACCAGCTTTGCAAGCGGAATTTATTCAAATGTCAGGCTGGAACATTTGCCGGGTTCAGCCGAGATAGTGAGTGCAGATGGCAACCTAAGACTTGTAACTGACAGCTGGTTCAACTTCACTTTTGCGATTACCAATGTAACTGAAGACGAGAACGCCACAGTATGGATATGGGACCATCCCGGCTACGATGGAAGCTCTGTGATGCTGTATCAGGACAATATGGGACTACCCAATGAAACAGCCAGTCTTGCAGGCAATCTGGTCTGGCTACAGTCATTGAGACTGGATGATGACGGAAGTGGCGAACTGGCAGATTTCAAAATAAATCATATGATGCCGGTCCCATTCAAAGTTGGTGCAATCGATGACACACAGTATACGGAAGAACACAGAGGACTCAATGCTTACGCTTTCATTGACTCTCTACCTGCTGAGATAGTTGTAACGGTCCCCATCCTTGACACAGATAGTGTCATTAGTGCAGATATGAGCGAGGTAAACAATCTCCAGGATGTGGCAATCTTAATCGAAGCATTATCCGATATTGGAACCGCTCTGGTCAACATGGTGGCTGGACTGTCTGTCAACCTGGTGACGAATGTGGAATCATTCGAAACAGTTGCCAGATTCCTTTACAACATCGAGGAGGAAGTCTCAATCACGGCATGGATCAACAAGGGAAATATTAATCTGCTTGACGAAGAACCGAAATGGGTGGAGGGACTCTGGTCCAGCCAGAAGGATATCGAAGGTGGGACCATACTGGGAGCTAGAATGCTACTTCGGGGATTACCGCAGTCAGTCGACTTTAATTATACCTCTAAGGGAGACAAAATTGATCTTGATCTTAGTCTGGAAGATTTCAACAATCAAGGTACCACTGATTACGTTATATTCAGGGAGGAGGGAGTAATCGGACCCAAAATAACTTTGCTAATTCAGGAAATACCGGAAGGGCTCGATCTTGAGCTAAATGCTGATTTGGTGCTGAATGCCACCGTAAACAACCTGACATTGCAGGGAGATCTGAATTTCACCACGGATCAACCAGTCGGACCAATTTATCTAGTTGTTGAACAATTGGAAGACGACAATCCATACCGGGTTGAGGCCATGATTCCCGAACTGCCGAGCAGTATGGCTATTGGAATGGACGTATATGGTGACTTGCTCGAATTCAATGTTAGTACAAACACGCCACTGGAAGCGATAGTCCTTGAAATTGAATTGGGAGACTTCGAGAATCTGGAAAGCAAATGGGTTGAGGGAATCTCGCTTGATATGTCAGATGAAGGTGGCATGAGCATGAAAACATACCTCAGAGGCATTTCACCTGAAATAGGTGTCAAGATATGGGATCCTGCGGATGAGGGTGCAAGAGTTGATGTATTCCTTGATGATTTCAACAACGATCCTCCGGGCAATGCACCGTCTATGGAAAAACTACTGATAGATGTAAACAATTTCTTGAACAAGAGCGTCCTTGTGAGAATTGATGAACTCCCCGAAAACTTTGACATGAATGCGTCTATCTTTCTCGATGATATAGATTACGAAGGCGCACCACTGGTAGGCAATATAACTGTAGAATCCAACAAGGGTCTGGGATCAATCTATACCTTGATTGAAGAGGAAACTACGGGAAATAAGCTGGAACTGGCTGTCCCTGACGTCCCTGAAAAGATAAATCTGGATGTAAGCCTCGGTGATGATATTGATGTTGATTTTAGTTCATCAAGTGCACCTTCAAAGATAATTCTTGCTATTGAATCTGGGAACACCTCGGAAATCCAACCGGAATGGACACACGGAATCGTACTGAAGCAGACCGATGCTGGCGATTCCCTCAGACTGTATCTTGAAGGAACTGTGACGTCTGCAAAACTTAAAACGGAATTTGGTGAGCCGGACAAGATAAATCTGAATCTGGGAGACTGGTCGCCCGAGACTCCATGGATCTATCTCGATCTGGATCGGGGAACAAACGAAACTGCGATAGAATTGTTTCTCGATGAAGTAGGCACGAACAACAACATTGATGCTTTCTTCCAGACTGGTAAAAGCGAGGTCAGAGAACTGGACGCCATATTTGACATACACCAGACTGGAAGCATAGGCAGTTCTTATCTAAGGACACACAATCAGACTCGGCCCTCTATAAATGAAGTTTACTTCTCAAAGGTTCCAAAAGACCTCCGTTCCGACATAATTGTTGGGAAAGAGATAGATATTATCTACGAAGCTGACGGACTCATGGATTACATCTGGGTAAAGACCGCGAATAGAGATTATGGAGAATGGAGGTCAGCTCAGGCGATCGTACACGATGTGCCCGAATCTTTCCATATGGGGATAAATCCCAATTATGAATTTGATATGGATCAGGCATTCGTATTTCAGGGATTTCCCGATGTATTTGTTACAACCAATTCACCCGAAATTGATATTCTGCTGAAAGTTGACGAGGGATACACTGGAGGCCATTCAGGAACGCTGATAGATGTGACCAATGTGGGTGACAATACCACCATGCGTTTGGAAGGAATCAATTACATAATTGATTCTCCAGAGGGAATCGAAAGGGCATACCTTCTGGCCACTAATTCTCCTGCAACGCCTGAATTCTATATGGATTACATGGTAATCTACGCAAAAGATGTCAGACATGTCGAAATAAAACCCAATCAGATCTTTGGGCTTTATCCTGTATTCGAACTGGCGAACACCGAAGGCGGAGAATTATCATTCGCAATAGGCGGAGATCTCAAACTCGGCCCTGTAAAGCTGAAAACTTCAGCGGTTCTGATGGATCTGCGTGTCAGAAGCGTGGACGGGCATCATATTCTGCCAGCCTGGCTAGGCGTGCAGAAGAATGGAATGGATACGGAACTGGGGGAAAACGAGAAGCATTATATTCTACCTGAGCCGGGTACGAGCTTCATCGCATCTCTGGAGGCGACAATATTATGATATTCGGACCCCAACAGCAAAAAGTAATCTTGAAATTTGGAGTTGGAATCATGGCGCTATTGCTGATTTTCGTCTGTTATTCATATGTCATACCTAGGACGGAAGTCGAAATTGATACGGTTTATCACAGTTCTTATTCAGCTCTCTTTGTTCAATCAAAGATAAGCAACACAGGTACGAAACAAATCATCGATTTGAAAGTAAAAATTTCCGTGTGGAACGGTACGGAGATGCTGGAATCCGACAGCCATTATCCCGGAATTCTGAACGCTAAGCAATCAGTGAAACTACCGCCCTTGATATTCGATGGACCGCATTCTGATTCATATGAGTTATTAATAAACGTAGAATTCCTAATTGATGGGGGCAAACAGACTCTGGACTACAACTACGAAATAGCCGACTACGGAAATCTTGCCTGGCATGATCAGTACGTGAGTTTTTAAGAAAAGAACAACTTTATTATTTACCTGCAGAGTAGAAGGGAATCGGACTTAACCCCGGACACAACTCATGCCCCGACAAATTATCTCAGCTTCAGAGATGGAGCGTTACGGATATTGCCCCTTATCTTGGTATCTGGATCTTAAAGGCATTGATGCCGAGGGAGAGGAAGTTAGCACTGGAGTTGAAAAGCACAAGGAAATAGGAGATTCTCTGAAGAACCTGCTAGTCGAAGAGGAAAAGTCCAGAGAAACATCAACTACCTTGACAACCATTATCGGATTGATTATGGGGGTGGTGACTGTCGCGTTAATTATACTGTGGATTTCATCAAATGATTCCGTGACGCCAAACTTAGGGGCCATACTCTTGATAATAGGAATTGGATGGATGCTAGTAGCATCCTTTTTCCTCTACAAACTCTTAGTAACGACTGAGAAAATAGACAAATTGCGTGATGATTACAATCTGGGTGAAGAGGCAATAGAAGCTCCAGATGGACTTACAAGAGAAACGCCTATCTTGAAATCTAGAAAATACAATCTTGCTGGCAGACCGGATTACCTGATCAAGGAGAATGATTTGCGATTTCCAGTTGAAGTCAAAACCGGAAGACGGCCCAAGGCCCCTTTTTTCAGTCATGTATTGCAAATTGGCGCATATTGTTTGCTGAGCGAGGAGACCTTCGGAACAATTCCTAAGTATGGTCAGATAAGATACGGCTTTGAAAACGAACCCCACAATGTCGAATGGGAGCCCAAACTGAAAACACTAGTCGTCGAAAAGATCGAGGAGATGAACGACATTCTAGATGGACGCACGAAAGCTCATCGTAATCACAAGAGAGTGGGAAAGTGCAATAATTGCTCCAGAAGAAAGGGATGTCCAGAGAGACTAAAGAACTGAATTGAGCGTTAGGACATCTACTTATACATACGTGCTAATTATGGCGGCCCAGCCATGATTCCAGTTAAAGTTGCTATCTCTGGCCAACCCGGTACCGGTAAAACCAGAACGGTCCTGAGAATAGCCCAGATGATTGAAGACAAGTTCCAGATTGGGGGATTCACCACCCATCCTATTGAGGAGAATGGGGAGATCATAGGCTATAATCTGAAGGACTATGTAACTGGTGAAGAAGAGCTATCGGCATCCGTGAGATGGGATGTAAAACCTAAAGTTCCTGGAAGGACACCAGAATCGACACACCTAGGCATAAGGCTTGATGCCGTAAACAGAATAGCGACTGCTTCTGTTGCCAAAGCAATTGAGGAAGCGGACCTTATCCTAGTTGATGAGGTCGGAAAACTGGTATCGGAATCAAAGGAATTCAGCGCTGTGCTCAAAGATGCGTTGAAATGTGGCAAGCCGATGTTGATAACTATGCATAAAAGATCCAGGAATCCTTTGTTGCAGTCGATACGCAAGAGAGACGATTTAAGAACTCTAGAAGTTACACCCATCAACTCTGCGATACTTCCTTCAAAAGCAGTCAACATTCTGAAGACCGGAATGGTGTGAAAGAATTTCAAGAGGGCAGGGCAATATTCAAAGCGAACCTTTCCGGAAAGGATAAGGGCCCTGGAAAGGCAAGAGGAGTATTCTATAACCCAGCCATGAAATTGAGCCGGGATCTTCATGTTGAATTTGCAAAACAATTCGACTTTAACGGAATCATGCTGGACGGATTAGCTGCATCTGGTGTAAGGGGAATAAGATTGAATCTAGAAGCCGACATGAATGTTGAATTCTGTGACAGTTCCAAGATTGCCGTGAAAACAATAGCTGAGAACCTGAAAATAAACGGTATTGAGAGCAAAATATACAATGAACGCGTTGAGGACCTACTACAGGATAAAAAATATGACTGGATCGACATTGACCCCTTCGGAACGCCAGCTCCCTATTTGGATACGGCCGTGAAAGGTCTGAACAATGGAGGGATTCTAAGCGTTGCGGCTACTGATACGGCGGTACTGTGTGGAGCCAAGCCCTCGATTTGCAAGAAGAGATATGGTGCAGTTTCGATGAGAAGAGTTGCTGCCAAGGAA
>CAZXZT010000026.1:0-9230 GCA_964645695.1 uncultured archaeon | reverse complement strand
CCCGGCTCATAACCGGGCGGTCGTCGGTTCAAATCCGGCCGGGCCCACCACTTAACTTCTGGAATCGCTCTTCAACCTCCGGTTTCGAGAGGTTCATTATCCCTGTAGTCCCGAACCCTTCTACTGTTATGGAGGCCACTGCAGCCCCATAATTCATGGCTACAATCAGGTTCTCTTTATCGAGTATTTCCAGATTTGTCAGATACCCCATTGTAGCACCTGCAAAGCTGTCTCCAGCTCCTGTGGGGTCAACAAATTCTTTGACGACAAAAGCGGGTAGATGCGAAACCGAGTTTTTTGTATACAGCGATGCGCCCTGCTCACCTTTCTTGATAATGACATATTTCGGCCCCATGCGCAATAATTTCTTGGATGCCTCGTCCAGATTTTCATAATTCGAATAAAGTTGTGCCTCCGCGTCATTGATAAACAGAATGTCAACCTTGGAAACCACATCATCAAGAATCTCCCGTTCGGTGTCAATCCACAGGTTCATAGTGTCCATGGCGACTATTTCTGCATCCATCTGTCGCAGTACTTTTTTCTGGATATTTGGATCGTTATTGCACAACAATAGTGTTTTGGCATCTCTATGTTCCTTCGCTATTTCCCAGTCGTAATGCCCGTTTATTTCGAAGTTTGTATCATGAGTGATTGCTTGTGCCATGTCGCTTTTGTATTCACCTGACCAATGGAATGTGGGATATTCTAGCTTTGTGACTGATTGTATGTCTATGCCTTTCGCTTCTATCTTGTTCAGGAGTGCTACAGGAAAATCGTAACCTATTGCTGCAACTAGTGCCGTTCTGGAAAAAATACTAGATGCTACACTGGAATATATTCCAGCACCACCAGCTACTCTTTTGCCACTTTCGTAGGGTGTTTTAAGATCATCTAAAGCCAAAACTCCAGCTACGATTAGTTTTGGTATCATATTCTTGCTCAAGAGGACTGGCTTTAAATCCCAACCACTGTGCGCGAATAATGGCGACCTCTCGCAAAATAGCACTGCTTTTCGCTGCAGAGAATGTCAATGCGATAATCGGCTGGATTGCTCTGTTATTCGTAGCTAGGAAAATGGGAGCATCGGCCCTAGGCGAGTTCGGCTATGCTCTTAGCTTGGTTGGAGGTTTCACATTTCTGGCTTTTTTCGGTTTTCGCATGGCTCATGTGAAGAGAATTAGTGAGGGGCAGGACCTTGGTAAATGCATAGGCACTTTTCTATCTATAAGATTAGTTCTCATATCCTTCATGCTTCTGGTTTTTGCTTCATGTTACTGGTTCTGGACTGGTTATTTAGGCAAGCAGTTATATGATATTCAAACCCCTGGCCTGCTACTTACAATTGTCCTATACTACGTTGTCTTTCTAGGATTGGGAGTTATGACTGCTACGTTTAGTGGTCTGAAACAGAGCGCTAGAGTGGCAATTCCCAATATAGTCGGGACATCGCTTCGCTCCTTTCTTTTCATAGCCGTCGCTTTTTTGGGTTGGGGTGTGATTTGGCTTGCACGTTCCTATCTTATAGGCATTATAGTGATAGCGCTTTTTTCTCTCTGGTATTTCCGGGACTATCCAGTATCCAAACCGGATAAGGAAACATTCAATTCATATAGATCCTATGCCCTCCCAGTTGCGGCCGCTTCGATTTTTGTTATTTTCAAACAGCACTTTGACAAAATCTTCATCGGAATATTCTGGACGGAATATCAAGTCGGACTTTATTTCGGAGTCCAGCGCATAGCGATTTTCATAGGAATTCTGGCTTTGGCTGTAGAGGAAATGCTTTTTCCGGCTATTTCAAAACTTCACAGTTACCGAAAGAGCCAGGAAATACAACGTCTTGTTCATGATGCAGAGCGCTATGTAGCCATGCTGTGCATGCCCTTAGTAGCCATGACGTTTGTGTGGTCCAGTGAAATTATTGAGGTATTTATCAGCAGAGAATTTTTACCGGCCAGCACAATTTTGAAGATATTAGCCCTTGCCGCTTTAGTCCGGGTCGTAAACAGGCCCTGGTCTGCTGCATTGAGAGGTTCAGATAGGCCCGACTTGACATCTATCGTAAATATTCTTGCCGCATCTCTCAGCATAATTCTCATGTTTCTTTTGGTTCCAAAGAGTATTCCTCACTTGGGACTCAATGATTTGCCAGGTCTGGGAGGTGAAGGAGCTGCACTTTCCCTTCTGGCATCGGAGATATTTTTGGGCTTTTCTCTCCGGATTCTATGCTACCTGCACCTAAAGATCCTCCCCCGTCCCAATTTCTTTGTTCAACTGTTTGTAGCAAGTTTAGTGGTTTTTCTGATGTGGCAAATACAGTCTAATATTCTGGTCGACAGATGGTACGAACTTTTCCTTTTCTCAGCATTCGGAGGTTTCCTGTTCATTTCCATTCTTGCATCTATTGGTGGATTCACCCGCAAGGATCTAAGATTTTATCTGGATGCTTTAAATCCCAAAGAGATGACAACTTACATTGGTGAGGAACTTAAGAGAAACTGATGCTGTTCACGATTGTCTTCGTTGGCTTCTTGGTCCTCGCAGTCATGTTATTGTTCACCTATCAGAAGTTATACAACCCTGGCAAACTTTGTAATGTTTGTTACCGTGTAGTCCCTGAACTGGTCTTTGTTGATGCGACTGATGAAGAAGATGCAGGGTCAGATTATTATGTGAAATGTCCATTCTGTGATTCAGATATTGACTGGAAGAACTAATTCCGATCCAGTGAGTCTGCAATTATCTTTAATGCGATTCCAGTCGCACAACCAGCTATAAGTCCAGTGATTACTCTTTTGGTGTTAGTGGATTCGTAGTCTGTTAGAAGTTGTACGGTTCCATCAATACCAATGGGTACCAAAGACAGTAGTATCAGGGGCAGGGTCAATTCAATCCTTCTTCCTAAAGCATAGGTAAAACCAATCGTCAGTCCTGCAAAGATGCCCACATCCCTTGCACAGAATGGCATTTGATTCTGATTGTAGGAATAAGAACGTTCCAACTTCTGGTGACAGTTCACATCTCCAAGGTAATATGCCAGCCTGGAAATCGGATTCATCTGTTCAATGACATCCCTGTTGTCGTAGCTCCCCACAGCACCACTAAGATCATCAGCCTGCCCTTCTGGAATCATTAATGGACCGCTCAGGATCAGGAGTGTCCAGCTCCAAAGTATCACTAGAAAGATTTTGTTCCATTTCCCCATCAGCCCCCATTTTGTTCTTATCTCCCAGGAGGACATTTATCCCTGCGTTTCGAATCTTTCTCTATCAACTAGTAGCAGTGAGAGAGCGACCACAGATAGAACACTACCAACCAGAAATCCATAACTCAGGATACCACACAAGCATCCTAGGATGGCTATTCTGAAATTCTGATGAAGAAGCGCAGCTGAACTTCCCACCAAGGTTACCATTGCAGCAATCATAAATATGGGGGCAAGTGCGTAATTTGGAGGCCATGGTTTTGCAACTTCATTCCGGTAATCGTAGTTTGTTTGCTCCTGCCCTTCATTCATTTCAATCTCCAAGATATTGGTTCCATCGGCTCTGATATCCATCCAGACGATAACAGTTCCATATCCGTCCATAACGAAATTCACTCTAGCCTCGTCACCCACCAGATCATACAGGTAGTATTTACCCTGTACATTGGTGTAGGCCGTTTTACCACTAGTTTCGATTCTGACACCTTCTAAGGGGGTCCCCTCTCTATCAATCACAGTACCATGAACTGAGGATAATCCCTCATTGTCCCATTGGGTTTCTTGATTGCTCCACTTCAGTCCATATGCTATGCCCGATAATATACCCAATACAAAAACAATTGAAAGCAGAATGCCAGCCCACTGCGATGGTGTTTTTGGCTTCTCCCCTAAATTGTTCAGACTGTCCCAATTATAAGCTTCCTTCAGATTTGAAAAGACCACTGAAACTTGGCTCGGACGCTTTAAATCCGAACTGGTGGGGTCTTTGGTTTCAGCATGCCTCTTTCTAGTTGCGCTCCACCTTCTTATTTCAGTTCTTAGCCACTTGTTCGCTTCCGCTGTGAACCTGTATTTTTTGCGAATATAGCTGACAGTCCGTTTTTCGATATCTGTGTAGTCATCATGATCCTTTATTTTGAGGAAAAGTTTCTTACTTCCTTCTACTTTTATTTCTTCTTCATTCTTAGTCAATCCTATTGCTATCTCAATCAGTTCGCGATCGTACTTCTTTCCATCAATCTCCGTAAAAATCTTGCTATCTTTGTCTGTCGCGACTCCGGTTTTTTCTTTTACGTAGTCACTTAGTCCCTTTGTCACTTTTGTTATACTTTGTTTTATGTCACCTACAAAGGTTGTTTTCTCGACGGTAAATGAGGAATCGCACATTGGGCATGTGGTCTCTTGTCCTTCCTCCTTTGCCGTATTGAAAACGTTGTAGCAGGTCGTGCACCTGACCTTTGCCTCACTCATTAGCGAGTTACTCAACCGCCTGTTAAATAAACCTGACGATTGGGTGATTATGGAATGGTGGTTAGCAGTGCTTCTGGGCATTCTGCAGGGCATAACCGAATGGCTTCCAGTCAGCAGTAGCGGGCACTTGGCAATCTTTCAATACTATTTCGAGGAAGAACCACCAATTCTGTTCGATATAATTCTGCATCTGGGTTCTCTTTGCGTGATTCTGTACATCATGCGTGACGAGGTCCGTCAGATTGTCGAGGCGGTTCCAAGTTTTGTTGCGAATTTCCGGAGCGGTAATCTCAAAGGCAATGAAAGAGTGATGGCCATGATTATTACGGCCTCATTACCGACGGCAGTGATAGGTTTCACATTCGATGTCACGATAATAGGTGATTTCTATTCCGAAATGCACCTGGTGGGTGGTTGCCTGATATTCACTGGTATTCTGATATGGTTTAGCAAGGACTATGATGGAAGCCAAGAAACGGACGATTTTCCCATCAAAAATTCACTAGTGATAGGATTCTTCCAGGGTCTGGCTATTTTGCCAGGAATTTCCCGTTCAGGTTCTACAATTGCGATTGCCAGAATACTTGGCATGAATCCAGTAAGGGCCGCCAGATTATCCTTTCTTCTGTTTATACCTGCGATAATTGGCGCCACCCTCCTAAAAATTGAAGATATTGACGAGACTGTAGCCGAGGTCGGTGCTTTACCATTGGCCTTGGGTTTCATTACTTCAGTAGTAACTAGTTATTTTGCAGTGAATGCCCTTCTGGAATTAATACGAAAGCAGAAATTTCACTATTTTACGCCTTATTGTCTGGTACTCGGTTTGATTCTGATATTCGACAGTCTAAACTAGTCTTTCACTTTCTACTTTTATGGTATAATCCCCGGAGTAGGCAATCGCTCCAATGCCCTCTAGTCCCGATCCAGAAATCGAGATTGTCCAGGTACCATATATTGATGGAAGCAGATACGGCCTTTCGTTTACGCCGTTGTTCCATGTAACCATTTCATATCCCTCAGCATGCTCTCCTCCGTTTGGGTCCTTGATGCTGATATCCATAGTTCCTGCAGGGCCTTCTGAAGGATCACTGCCACCCGCGAGATCATAGTTTACGGTCAAGAGCAACATTACGAACCTTGCGTTCCACTCGCTTTCAATCACAAAATTATGCTCGTATTTTTCCCAAGAAAGATTTTGTGCCGTTTGCTGGAACTGCAAAGGATTCTCTACCATATCTTCTATAGCCTTCATCAGAGCTCCACTGTCTTGTTCCGGATCCGGTGCAAAATCACCTCCACCATTCCAGACCTCGAACGATTGGTAGCTTCTGGGTTCTTCGGGCACTATCCGATCAATCAATCCGTTCATGGCCGGAATATCGATACATCCCACAGTCATGAACAACGCAGCTACCATCAATGCTTTTTTCACGGTGTTTGGATTCGAGTGGCCTAATTAAAATGTTTTCCGTCAACTGAAAAGACGTAAACACCCCTCTCTCTCAGCTTTTGTGTCAGAATTGAGGCAAAGGTTACTGGAGCTGGCGTTAGCGGAAGCTGCTCAGTACGGCGAGGCCAGAGCTAAGAGCGTGATTGGAAAGGCCATGGGCAAATTCCCCGAGCTCCGGGCTTCTGCCAGAGATGTCATGCCATTGGTTGATGAGGTTGTTGCAGAAGCAAATCATATGGATTCAAAAGATCTGGTGGCATTCTTACCCGAAAAAAGATCAAAAGCAAGTGACGAGAAAGAGCTTCCAGCCCTTAAAAATACTGAAAACATGGTACTGAGATTCGCACCCGGTCCCAGTGGCCCTCTTCACTTGGGCCATACTCGTGCCCTGGCCTTGAATAACTACTACCGCAATAGATACGGAGGCAAACTGATTCTACGTCTGGAAGACACCAATCCGAATGCAATCGATTCAGACGCTTACGCTATGATCCAGTCGGACATGGACTGGTTGGAAATCGCCGCCAATCAAATTGTGGTTCAATCCGACCGGATGGAAACCTACTACGATGACATGCGCACGATTCTATCCAACGGAGGCGCCTACGTCACTAACTCCGACGCCGAACACTGGAGAAAACTGAAAAATCGTAGCGAGGCTCATCCTGACCGGAACCGGGAGTCCTCCGTCCAACTGGATGAATTCGAGGCATTGCTATCTGGTGGCGAGGGGATAGTAGTGATTAAGACCGATCTTGAAGACCCTAATCCTGCTCTCCGGGATTTTGTCGCGTTCAGGGTCGTAGAATCCCCCCATCCCAGACAGAAGAACAAGTACCGACTCTGGCCCCTCTACAATTATGCAGTTGCGATAGACGATCATCGTCTGGGAGTGACCCACGTGTTGAGGGGCAAGGACCATCTGAACAATACACTGAAGCAAAAATGGATTTACAGGTACATGGGCTGGGACGAGCCCGAATACATACACTATGGCCTGGTTTCCATTCCGGACACCAATCTGAAGACCAGCAATATCCGGGAATCAATCTCCAAGAACGAATTCAGCGGTTGGGATGATTGCCGTCTAGCAACAATCAAGGCTCTGGCTAGAAGAGGCTACCAGCCCGCGACCTTCTCAAAATACTGGGAAAGTGCAGGTATCAAGGAAGTGGATATCAAATTTTCTTGGCAGAATTTCAATGCCATGAACAAGGATCTCGTCGATCCCGTCAGCAGACGTTTGTTCTTTGTTCCGTCCCCTGCTGAATTCACGATTGACAGCGATAACCAGCTGACCAAGGATGCACCCTGGCATCCGGACAATCCCGAATTGGGAATCAGAGAAGAAAGAGTTGATTCTGGAGCCGTTATTTATCTTCCCGGAGACGAACTTCAGAACTTAGAGGAAGGAACGGAAATGAGACTGAAGAATCTTTGTAATGTGACAGTTGGCAAGAAATCCCTCAAGTTTTCAGGTTTTGATCACAAGCGCGGTAATTCGATTCTGCAATGGTGTAGCCGTCATCGCAAAATCGAATTGTTCTACCCGGACGGCAATTCAGTCAGAGGAGTTGTCGAGGACAATATTTCTGATCTGGATGGTCAGGTCGTCCAGTTTGAAAGGGTCGGTTTCGTGAGACTGGAAGGTAACAAAGCATTTTTCCTGCACCGCTAATAAGCACTCATGTCGTCCACTCATAGTCACCACCATCACCATCATGACGATGATGAAGATTCAGAGCGGAAGACCCGACTCGTAGTGGCCATAACTCTGGTCATGATGACAATTGAGGTTTCGGCAGGAATTTTCACTAAATCCATGGCACTGCTGGCAGACGGATGGCATATGGGGACACATGCAGCCGCGTTAGGAATCACGTTATATGCATATTATTATGTCCGTACCGAGTCCAAAGTCAAGACGAAGAAGGATCAGGTCATGGCTCTTGGTGGCTTCGCATCCGCTATCGTACTGGGACTGGTTGCCTTGTACATTGGCTGGGAATCCCTTGACAAGATAGTTAATCCTGCCGATATCAAGTTCAAGGAAGCAATGCTTGTTGCGATTCTAGGTCTTGTCATCAATATAGCATGTGCCAATATCTTGGGGCATGATCATCATCATCATGGTCATCATCATGGTCACCATCATCACGATAAATCCCAAAAGAAACCCAAGAAGTCAGAACCCGGGGAGGATGATAGGGGAACTTGGAGCAAGGCAATTGATTCGTACAAGAAGGATTGGGAGGTCATGCTGGGTAAATTCGAAGGCCTAATAACCAATCCGGAGGATATCGAGGACCTGAATCGCCGGGGCGCGTACCTTCATGTTCTGGCCGACGCTTTGGTTTCTGTGATGGTGATTATGGCCTTGCTATTCGGGATGCTCAATCCCGATGTTTTCAGTATTCTGGATCCTCTGATCGGCATTGTGGCGGCTGCCGTCATTGCACGCTGGGCGATTGGTTTGCTACTTGAAAGCCGAAATCAAATCTTGGAGTTGGAAGGCTGAAGAGGTTACTGGCCAAAGACATTATATGAGCGAAGAACAAATGAAAAAGCCTAAGCTTTCAGTTCTCTTTAGTATTGACAACTTCATTAAACCTTTCAAACAAACTTTCATGGACAATTTCGAGTTGTCTTGGAATAAGATACCCTATACGCCACCCCCAACAAGTTTTTTGTCCTACGTTTTTTTTCCATACAAGTTATTATTAAAGAAAATAAAAACTATCATATCTTTAACTAAGTGTGACATAGTTTTCGTTGAATTTGCAGATGAGACACTTGCTTTATCGTCAAAATGGAAAGGCCAAAAGAAATTAGTCACTAGGTTACATAGATATGAATTATTTAATCTTCCTAAAGCCAATTGGAATTCGGTAGATATGGTGGTTGTTGTTAATGATTGGATGGCTAAGAATTTGGAGGAAAAATTGCCACAGATGCAGGGTAAGATAGTGACAATCCATAATTTTATTGATTTTGACTATTGGAGGCCTCGAGAAAACATAACTAAATCAAATCAAATTTCGATCGTAGGCAATATAGAGCCTAGAAAGGGACACGATAAGGCCCTAGTAGCATTTTCTAAAATTTTAAAAGAGAAGAGTGAATTAACTCTTAACATTATTGGTCGAAGTAAAGATTTTAGATATTATAAAGAATTAGAGAAAATCGTAAAGGATCTAAAAATTCAGGATAAAGTGAAATTTCACGGCTTTTCAAATGACTTACGAAGAGATTTGCAAGAATCCGATATTATTTTATCATTTTCACAACATGAGTCTACTCATCTGACTCTTTTTGAGG
>CAZXZT010000025.1:0-9544 GCA_964645695.1 uncultured archaeon | reverse complement strand
CTTAGGATTAATTTGTGCAGGAACCGATCAATGGCGCTTTGATATCAAGTGGCCATCCTTTGTCTTTGGCTTCCTGGCCTAAATCAGATACTGAACGTGCAAAATCGGGACTGTGCGGGCCTACGATCATCGGCTCTAACTCGGAAAGATTGATTTTGATAATTCTATCATAGAATTTTTCTGGATTATCTGAAACCTCAGGATCTGATACTAACAATGATGAATTCTTGTTAGCTAATTCAGAAACACCTGAACGACCAGTGGCGTCCAAGTATCGAGACATGCTATCATCAAATGGGAATAATGAGGTTGTAGCTCCAACTTCAGCACCCATGTTGCAAATTGTTCCTTTACCAGTACACGAAATGGATGAAGCTCCAGGGCCAAAATACTCGACTATGTGACTTGTACCTCCTTTGACTGTTAACTCTTCACAAACTTTGAGAATTACATCTTTAGGTGATGTCCAACCTGATAATTCTCCGGTAAGATGAACGCCGATTACTCCTGGCCATCGTATTGTGAAGGGGAGACCTGCCATGACTTCCATTGCATCGGCCCCACCGACTCCTATAGCAACCATTCCCAGTCCACCAGCATTGGGCGTATGAGAATCTGTTCCGATCATTAATCCACCTGGAAATGCATAGTTCTCTAGAACAACTTGGTGAATTATGCCTGCACCAGGCTCCCAGAATCCTACACCATATTTGGCCGAAGCTGATTTTAGAAATGAAAATACCTCAGAACTTTCCTGATTTGCGTCAGCAAGGTCACTATCCCTTCCAACTCTAGCTTGGATAAGATGGTCACAATGAACTGTAGAAGGAACTGCAACCTCGGAACGGCCAGTCAATGCGAATTGAAGCAGGGCCATCTGGGCCGTTGCATCCTGCATCGCTACTCTGTCTGGTTGAAGTTCAACGTAGGATTTGCCTCTGGTTGGAGCTTTATCTAAATTCAGAAGATGGCCAAAAAGTATTTTCTCAGCCAGAGTCAAAGGCCTTCCCAATAATTTCCTAGCCTCTTGATGTTTCTCGGACATCGTGCGGTACAGCTCTTCTACCTGGTCCAAATCGAACATTATGTTCCCTATTGTGTGGTATAATTATAGATTCTCTTCTTCATCTTCTATAACAATCGCCATCGCCCAGAAAACGGTCGCCAGGACCCAGAACAGGAATGCGCATGGAAGACGCAATGAACGGCCCGATGCGGGAACGATGTAATCCTCGTCGCCCCACAATATCAATATGCCGGCAACTACGCATATACCTGACAGAACATACGATAGCAATTCAGTGAAATCCATTACCAGGAATCCCAAATGGTCTTTTTGGCCATTTCAATAGAATAGAATGTATTGTAGATAAGTGATTTCTTCCAGCCACTGGGATTTATCTCTTCCCAATCCACTTCGTCGCCTTCCTTGATTTTCCTCATTCCATACTCGAATGCCCGGTTCCCGAGTAATGCAAAGATTCCTCGACGAGCAATGTCTGCCTTTTTCCTCTCCCTGAACTGAGATTTCCAAAGTTTATCATAATCCTGAGAATTCGATATTGCACGTTGTGCTAGAACTCCAGATTCAATTGCGTAATTCATACCAAATCCTCTCCATGGATCCTGAAAACCTGCTGCTTCTCCAGTATGATAAACGCCATCTTTTATTGCAGTTTTAGGAAAGTGGACTCCACCTTGACCACCAACAGTACCTGTTGGTTTAGCACCATCAATTATATCTCTCAAAACAGGGCGTTCCTCTACTGCCTTATACAATAATTTTCTGACCTTCTTGGCATGTGGTTTGGAACAACAATTCATTACTTTGATTGTGTCCTTGTCCATTGGAATTATGTACAGATACCAGCCCCGTGGTGAGTATTTCTCGTCATGCATGTACAGAAACTGATCTCTTGGAAAATCAGAATTCTCATAGTAGGCACCAAAAGCTGCCATATCTGTTCGATAAGAACCTGCTGACATGATGTCACCAGGACGTGCCTTGGGTCGTGATTTGAAATGGAAATCAACGCCCAAATCCTCTGCTTGTTTAGCCAGACCTCTTTCAAGAGAATTCTCTCCGCCTCGAAGTATAAGGGGAAGTGGTTCTTTCAATGAGATCGTAAAATCCCGTTTTTGTGTACAGCACAAGAACTTTTTTGCATCCTTGTACTGAAATTCTGGGTTCAGACCCCATCTATTCAAGTATGATTTAGCATCGGATTCAGAAGCTGGAGTGGATGGGCTCTCCTTCAAAAGAACTTGATAATTCGGATGAAACTGCATACCGATATCTTCTCTAGCCTCATGCACCTCTACTTTTTCATCATTTTTAGCGAAATTTATTGCAGCAGCAAGGCCTGAAAGACCTCCACCAATTACTCGACGGGGAGAACCTCCGTTGTTACTGCTCATAAGACTTCTTGGCCTTTTGGAGATGCCATGACGACCGAATTAGAATAGGTCTTAAAGTTCTATTGTCATTTTTAGTAAAATATTATTAAAGACGGATTCTGCTGATAGGGGAATGGAGACTGAAGACCAGAAATTCTGGGAAAAGGGAATTGAATCCGGACCAGTTCCTAAAGACGAGACTGCTTTTGATGTGATTGTAGTAGGGGGAGGGCCAGCCGGTTCTGCGGCTGCCTGCTATGCTGCACTTGACGGAAATAAGGTCTTGCTGGTTGAAAAGTCAAGTTATCCCAAAGACAAGACCTGTGGTGACGCAGTTGGAGGAAAGTCGCTCGGACACGTTGAGGAACTCGGTGTTGGGGATACATTGAAGTCAACACCTCATTTCAAGTTTGATAGTGTGCTGTTCAGCAGTCCTAGTGGTGACGAATTCAAAGTCAAACTGCCTGACGAAAGAGTGGCCGGATATGTGTTCCCAAGAATTCAGTTCGACTGGATTTTATTCGACAGAGCGTCCGAACTGGTACGTAAGAACAGAGGCAGTGTCATTCAGAACTTTGCTGTAAAGGAAATGGTCTACGAAAACGTTGATGGCGGAGGTGATCCGGGCACGAAGTCTGGAGACAAGAGAAAAGTAATTGGAATCAGGGGAAAATACGGTGGCAAAAAACTGGAATTCCGTGCGCCCCTTACCATTGGTGCAGGAGGCGTCTATTGCCCCGTTGCGGATTCATTAATCAGGGAGACTTACGATGAGGACCTGATAGACAAGAGTAAGAAACACTACAGCGCCGCCTTCCGACAATATTGGAAGGGGGTCGAGGGAGTGGAAGACGAAATGGGTTCTATCGAGTTCCATTACGTAGAAGGTGTGCTACCTGGTTATTTCTGGATATTCCCGATTGGAAACGGGATAAGCAATGTCGGTTTTGGCATGGCCCTGGCAGATATCTATAAGCAGGACAAGAAATTGAGAGGATTACAGGAATTTGTAATAAACGGAAGATTTGCAGAACGCTTCAAGGATGCCAAACTTGTCGATGGGAGTAGCAAGGGCTGGCAATTGCCTCTGGGATCGCCACGAAAGATTCCAACCAAACCGAGAAGAGCTTTCGGAAACGGTTGCGTTTTAATCGGAGATTCAGCCAGTCTAGTCGATCCCTTTACGGGCGAAGGAATTGGAAACGCCCTTCTTTCTGCAAAATTGGCAATCGGATTCTTCGACAAGATAGTGGATAGAAACGGTTTCCCTCTGGAAAAAGGGAAAAAATATCAAAAAAAGTTGTGGAGCGTATTGGGAAAGGAACTTACCAATTCGTTCAAACTGCAAAAGTATACGCGTAAGAAATGGCTGGTGAACTGGTTTGTTAGAAAAGCAAAGAAAAAACCCGAGCTTAGAAGGCTCTTGACAGAAAGTCTGACTTCAAGAGAAGCCCAGGCAAAACTGACAAGTCCGTGGCTTCTTTTCCGAAATCTAGTCTTTTGAGGTCGCATCAACGACATTGGACATTAGCATGGCCACGGTCATTGGTCCGACGCCTCCAGGAACAGGGGTCAACTGGCCTGCAACATCCTTGACATCCGGAGATACATCACCTACCAGTCCGTCCTTGGTACGATTGACGCCCACATCGATCACAACTGCCCCTGGCTTGACCATTTTTCCAGTAACTGTACCAGGATTGCCGGTCGCAACGACAAGAATGTCGGCTTCCTTGCAGAAATTCTGGAGACTAGAGGTCCTACTGTGACAAACTGTAACAGTGGCATCCACTCCCTTTCGGGATAGGAGCAGGGAAAGTGGCTTGCCCACGATTGTGCTTCTGCCGACAACCACGATATTCTTTCCGCCAGGGTCGTTGCCAGATCTGTATAGTAGCTCAACAATTCCTGCTGGTGTACATGGCCTCATTCCCGGTTTGCCTTGAACGAGTCTGCCTAAATTGACAGGATGAAAACCGTCAACATCATTTTCTGGAAGAATGTGATTCAGCACACCCTCTAATCCTTCTGGGAGAGGGAGCTGAACGATGATGCCGTCCTCACTAGAATTCAGATTATCTATCAGGGAATGCAGTTCTGATTCACTTGTATCGACAGAAAGATGATGATGGGTAAGTTCTATCCCTACCCTCTGCGCGACACTCGATTTGGCTTTTATGTAGGATGTAGAGGCAGGATCGTCACCAATCTGGACAACGGATAATCTTGGCGGTGCGGTCATTCGAGATATCTTGCCTTTCAGCTCTGATTCTATCTCTTCTGCAATCTTCTTTCCGTCGATCAGTCTGGCACTCATTGCAACGTCTCCATCTTGTACAATTCGACTTCTATGCGTGGGCCATCTCCCTGTGCAGCTATTCTCTTTCTGACGACCAACTCGGATATTTGACCATCATCATGGTATAAAACTCCACTCAGACCGTCCTTTACGGATTTCGCTATGTTATCTGCATCCGGTCTCTTGGAATGATGTTCTTCCGGTCTTGGATTCTTCACTCTCCATTTACTTTTGGGACAGGGGAAATAGGCAAGAATCTGTATGCCCAGTGGCCCCTCAAACATACCTTCGAAACCAGCGTCTTCACGAGCTTTCTGAGCGATGTAGGCAATGTCTGCCTTGTAAACTTTGCTCGGCTTCGGATCCGTAGCAACAACGAAATTGCCCTTTCTGTAAAATCGGGGGCGACCCTGGGCCACTGGTTTTCCAGGCAATGTGAATTTAATGCGCACAAACTGGGAATGGAGGGGTACAAAAGTGCCTTTGTGCCACCATATTATTTTAATTAGGCAGTCACGAGCAGGCTAGTATGCGAGTTGCTGTGCTTCATGAAGACAGATGCCAACCGAAAAAGTGCCAGAATGAATGCTATAATTTCTGCCCGCCAGTTAGAAACGGGATTGAAGTAATAACATGGAGAAAGGACAGCAAACCGATCGTATCCGAACCTTTGTGCATAGGATGTGGCATATGCGTCCACAAATGTCCTCACGATGCACTTACCATTGTGAATCTGCCAGATGAACAGGAAAAAGACACTATTCACCGATACGGAATCAATGAATTCAGACTATTCGGACTGCCAACCCCCGAGGAGGGAAGTGTTATCGGAATACTGGGCGCGAATGGTACTGGAAAAACTACGGCAATATCGCTTTTAGCTGGAGAAATCATACCCAATCTCGGCGAATGGGAAAACGAGGGCGCCTGGGAAGACGTAATTGACCACTATGCCGGAACTGAGATTCAGAAGCACTTCGAGGGACTAGCAAAGGAAAAAATCCAAATAGCGTTGAAACCCCAGTACGTGGACCGCATACCCAAAATGTTCGACGGAACCCTCAGAGAACTTCTGGAGAAGGTCGCGTCATCTGACAAAGTCAAGGAATTCGCGGAAAAAATAAATTTGACCAGTCTTGACAAGAAACTGGACCAGGTATCGGGTGGAGAACTGCAGAAAGGAGCCATAGCTGCGACGCTTCTGAAAGAGGCCGATATTTACTTCTTTGACGAACCGTCATCCTATCTTGATATTGAACAGAGAATACTGATAGCCAGGGTAATATCTGAATTGGGTAAAGAGAAGAGCATCGTAGTCATAGAGCATGATCTCGCTATCCTAGACTATGTTACAGACAACATACACATAATGTACGGAAGCCCCAACGCATACGGTATTGTCTCGCAGAAACTGGCCGTAAGAAATGCGATAAACACCTATCTCGACGGATACATTCAGGAATCTAATGTAAGGATAAGAGATAGTCAAATAAAATTTCTGAAACACCCGCCCAGAACCGGATGGGACGGGGAAAGACTTGTTGAGTGGCCAAAGCTTTCGAAGAAAATGGGGGATTTCAAACTGGAAGCAAAGGCTGGTGAGATTCTCAGGGGACAGGTATTGGGCGTGGTGGGTGGAAATGCCACCGGAAAGACCACCTTTGTCAGAATGCTGGCCGGTGATCTGGAACCTGATAAGGGAGAGATCGATACGGAAATAACTGTTTCATACAAACCTCAATACATCGACCCTCCGGAAAATGTAACTGTTGATGACGTTTTACAATCTGTAGAAGGATATGATGAGCATTTCCTGGATACTGAACTATCGAATCCGCTGAATCTGGAACCGCTCATGGAAAGGGAACTTCAAACCCTGTCCGGGGGAGAACTGCAGAGAGTCGCTGTCGCTGAGTGCTTGCTAAGAGATGCTGACTTGTATCTTCTGGATGAACCTTCAGCATATCTTGATGCGAACCAAAGAATGGTAACGGCCAAGACCATAAGGAGAGCTATGGAACAAAGAGCAAAGTCTGCACTGGTTGTAGACCACGACGTGTATTTCATCGACTACATCTCGGACGGTCTGCTGTGCTTTGGTGGGATTCCAAGTAAAGAAGGCAATGTGGAAGGACCCTACGACATGCGCAAAGGGATGAATTCCTTTTTGGGCAGGGTCGGCGTCACATTCAGACGCGACAAGAACACCTATAGACCACGAATCAACAAGCCCGGTTCAAGGCTCGATAGGCAACAGAAAAGCAAGAAAGAATACTATTACGCAAATTAGAGATTACATTTATTTCAGGGCCGTAATGGGCTACCGTGATACAGCGAGCCATAGAGAAAGGAGTTCAAATTTACACGAACCTGATTATGAAGTACGCTATAGTCACGCTTTTGGTTATAGTACTCATAACCGTCTCGCTTCTGAAGGCCGCTCTGACCTTCGAAGAAAACATGACTCGCGACATCGAAGTCTATCTTCCTGAAGGTGAAGAATCCACAGATATCCTGATTGAAGTCAGAGAAGACTGGGCAACCGACCTGATTATTGTTTATATCGAAACCCCGAACGCAGGAAATCCGGATTATTTCAATGATCCTGTTGTAGACAATATCACCTATGTACCAACCCTAAAGGAAATTGCGTTTCTGGAAGAAACTATTGACTACAACGGCCAAAGAGAGGATTTGGCCACTTACCAAGCTGACAGGGGCGATATTGACGGCATAATCTTCACTCTGAGCATCTCAACCCTCATAAAGGAATTCAATTCAACAAATGCCCGATTTATAGAAGCCAGTGAAGGGAAACTGTTTGGCGGACTTAGCATAGAACAGAACGATGATGAGCTTGTAAATGAGACTGGGACCTACGCCATACCAAACGATCAGGAAAGAGTTGACCAGATCTTTGACGGGACCTCTTCAGCTCTCCAGAATTTTGCGATTGACACAAATGATGATGGAATCATAGACACGGCTGTGATTCTATTTGCTCTCAAGGCCCAGGATGAAAACAATGATGAAGTTCAAGAAGATATGATTGCTAGGATACAGCAGCACATAGATGAGCGGTATTGCCCAAGTCCTGAGGATTGTACTAAAATGACACAGACCGGACTGGTTGTCGTACTGCATGAGGTCACGGCCAGATTGTATGACGATTTGCTTACGATGTTGCCGATTTCACTGGGAATTGTAATAGGATTAATGCTTATTTTCCACAGAAACTGGTTGGCAATACCTGTAGTCCTGGTCCCCATTTTCTGTGCTCTGATATGGACACTGGGAATCATCAGCCTGTCCGGAGTTGTCCTCACACCAATGATCGTGGCTGCAGGTCCTATCCTGGTAGGAATCGGAGTAGATTACGGATTGCACGTAGCTAATAGAATCGTTGAGTTCAAAAATGAAGGCAGAAAGATGCCGAGAGCCACATTCCTGGCTTTAATGACTACTGGCAAGGCAACCTTTCTGTGTGCAGTTACAGACACGATTGGTTTCTCAGCACTATTCATCTCTCCAATAGCTCCAATGCGGACTGTGGGGCTGACAATGATTGTTGGTGTTGCTTGTGCATTCATCCTAACAGTAAGCATGACCCCGGCAATAATGAGATTGACAAATTATTCAAGACACAAATCCGAGGGATGGACCAGCATAGCGGTATTCTCAACAAAGCAGTGGAAAGCAATACTGGTTGTTGTCCTTCTCACGACTACTTATTCAATCGCGAGAATTTCGGCAATGGATCAGGACATCAAAGGAAACGAATCTGCACCAGAAGATGTAGAGTCCATCAAGAAACTGGGAGAGTACTCGGACAAATTCGAGGCTGGACAAACTGGAATACTGCTGATAAATGGTCCTGAAGACCGGCCTAAGCCAGCTGCCAAGGATTTGGACGTGCTTGACGTAATGAACTGGACGCAAGTGGATATAAACAATTTATCGGTTGCAAACAGAAACACAGGCGATTTGATCAACGTCTCAGCTTACTCAATCGTTGATTTTTTCAAATCTGCGCATGTTAACTTTTCTGTAGAGGACTTAAGCGGTGATACTGCGCCTATTGGCTCCGAACTATACTATGATGGCAGTTTCTGGGATTTTCTGCATCATCCCTTTTTCGATAGTGATTTCTGTGTAACTGCTAACGGTGCTTTATCAGGATTCTATAATTGTGAACAATTTAGAAGCGATATGATAGATGTATTCTACGAATCCTTCACGGATGAAATGCGTGCAATGCTACTGACTGATGAATATGACAAGGCTCTGATCTATGTTAGCATGCCTTACGTGAACATCGATGATACTGCTGTAATAGTCGACAAAATAGACGAGATGGCATATATCAGGGACAGACAAATTCATAATTACGATGCCAAGATGTCAAGTCTTACTGGAGGACCACCAGTAACTATAGCCATAAACGAAGGGATTCAAAACACTCAGTACAAGACCATAGTAATCAGTCTAATTTTAGTTCTGATAACCATGATTATAATTTTCAAATCGCCAAAGTTCGGAACAATCACCTTTCTGCCCATCCTGCTCGTAATACTGTGGTATCCTGCCACTGTGGATGCGGGAGGAACGAACCTGAATATCTTCACTGCAATGGTCGGAACAATTATCATTGGTATAGGAATTGATAACTCCATTCAGGTTACTGAAAGGGTGAGAGAAGAAGGTACCACCCCTGAAGGGATACAGAAGGCTGTCGAGAATACTGGGCAGTCCGTAGTCGAAGCAACGTTTACAACAATGGGAGGTGTATTCGCAGGAGTCATAATCTCGCTTTACAGAACCCAATTTGTAGGTCTCAGAAATTTCTTC
>CAZXZT010000024.1:0-9670 GCA_964645695.1 uncultured archaeon | reverse complement strand
CTGCAACTCCATTACAGAAATTTGCTGCGGCGTAGGCCATATACCATTCTTTACGATTATATGAATATATACTGAGTTTATCATTTTTGCTAAAACCGATAGCTGTTAGAGCCTTGGCCAAAACCATTGTCTGGTCGAAAAAATCGGACCAGTTTGTAGTATCCCATTCTCCAGCATCATTCTTGAAAGATAAAGCTGGTTCATTTGCATACTTTTCAGCATTTGAAATCAAGTATTCAGGAGTAGTTAGAGTGGACATACGCCTTTCAATATGCCCAGATTATATTAAGTTTAAGTTAAAGTTGCAAGAGTTTCGACTTAGCCAGAACAAATTCTTCCTCAGTCAGAGTCCCATTTTCTCTCATCTCGGCCAACTGAACCAGTTTGGAAAGCATATCCTCGTCAGAACCATCTTCAGAATCTGGTGGCTCTGGCCTTGACAATTCTTCCATCTCATTACGTTCAATTCTTCTTTCATTCGGAGTCAAATCACTATCAATTACGCGAGCTTCGCGGGCCGAACGTCGTGCCTGCTGAATGTTTACCAGAAATTCAAGGTGATTTGAATTCTGAAGATTGGAAATTGCAAGATCAAGATGCTTGTTAGCTGTTGTCGTATCCAGATTCTCTGAGCCTGCTTTTTCAATCATTTTCTTGCAACGCGACAAAAGGCGTTTAAGATAAGGTTCAAGACTGTACTTGCAAATCTCCGTAGGTCCACCCACAAAAACAAAGCCTCCTCCACTAGCCATAACGCCCCGGGGTGCAGACCTGGGCTTGAAACCCCAGACTTTGCGCCCTGCCTTACTGAACAACGTGACCTTGGTAGCTGATTCTCCGACAGCCACGAAATCTGAGGTTTGTGTCATATCAACCCAGAGTGGCTGTCTGGAAAACGTTTGATTCCAGAGAATCCTTGAACTCTTTACTGCAAACGAAAAGGTACGGTCGCTAGTGAGGTATCCAAGATAATCGCCATTTGAACTTATACAGGTCTGAAGAACCTCGCCAGTGGTTTCCTCGGCCCAGAGTATATTCCCCTTTATGTCATGCAGATAAATGTGCGAATAGTTAGTACCTGCCACAATGAAATTTCCATCCGAGGATACATCCACTGAGTTTACCGGAAAATCCGAGTTGCTCAAATGTGTTTCCCAGAGCATTTTTCCTTTACCATCAAATACAATCAGACGGCCCAAAGCAGTTCCAACGACAATAACATCCCCATTGGAAGATATACTGGTTGACACTGCCGCACTTTGAAGTTCACGGTGCCAAATGACGCTACCCTTGCGATCTACTAAGTAAATAACTTTCTGACCGCTAGCAACTGACATCCTGCCAGTCCTAGTCGATAAGGAAATATCCCGTACTCTTCTTACTTTCTTGGTTGCCCACGTAACACTACCAGCATGATTTAGAAGAAGAAGTCCGTTTTTGTGACCCACGCCTGCAAATTTGCCATCCAGACTTATCGATAAAGCAGAAGGGACTACCCCCTTCCGAAATGACCAGAGTGGAGTGCTTTCGCGCATGAGAAGATACAGACATGCAATGTATCTGGTTGTTTAATACTTACCCCGTGTTCGAAATTTTTGAGAATTTACGATTGAGGTGCTATATAAGCTGAGAAAACTAAAAAAAAACTTTATACGTGCAATTTATATATACATGTTGTGGAATTGTATACTAAAATGAAGAAATGCCCCAATCTTGAATATGACACTTTATCTAACTCCATATCAAAGAGTAGTTAATAAAGTGCAACGCCTTGCAAGATGGTCCAATGCTATGTTTTCAGCTAATTAGATTTATACAATCAGAACTGCGGCACAAACAACAGTGGTCCATTGATTGGAAGAATCTGATGGGGAAACCTCGACTATGCTCTTCGTTTCCACTATCCTGTTGTCAATCGTCCACAATTCACGCTTTTCATCCCACGATGCGTCAGGGTCAAATTGGAGACCATAGGTAGTTGCCAGCATCTCGGCCGCAAGATCCTCCACGTAATCCTCGACCTGCTGTTTGTCCATGCCAATTACATGATGCTCAGAAAGGTAGCCATAGTCGTTCTGGTTCCTTGGTATTGCAACACCAACGCCCGAGCCCACCATTGTGTCTGCTTCGTCACTATCTGAGCGTGCCAAAACGACAGGGACCACCTGCCCTGGATGAAGCATACTTATTCCTTTCTTGGAATCAATAATTTCACAATGTGGTGGGAGAATCGAAGAAACGGAAATCAGGTTAAAGCTAGCAATGCCTGCAGATCTCAGAGCAAGCTCAAAGGAAGCCAGTCTCTCGCTATGAACGCCAGTGCCTTTAGTCAAGAATATATTTTTGGGAATCCAATCTGTTGAGTTCACTATTTTCAACCCTATTGCCTGTATTAATAGTTACATCTCAGGTCAAGAAATAAGTTGATTGCCGAAGTCGAATGCACATATAATTAAATAGTGTGCTGAAATCGAGTGATGTGCAGGAACAACTGACGCGCCGAATGGCAGGGGAAATCGTCGTTTCGGAAAAACCGGGAGATACTCTCCGAAAATGGAGAGAAATATTTCAATTGTCACAAAAGGAACTTGCAACTCTGCTCGAAGTAAATCCTTCAGTAGTCTGTGATTTTGAAAAAGGTCGCAGGGCGTCACCAGGTATCGGAACTGTGCGAAAATTCGTAGAGGCAATGGTGGACTATGATTCGTCACATGGTGGAAAGGTGGTCAACACCATGGCTGGTACGCGTACCAATGAGGCTATCGTTGACATAAGAGAATTCACTAGCGGAATTTCAATAGAAACCATCATCGAAAAGATAGAAGGCGAAGTGTTAGCTGGCAGTGAGGAGATAATCGAAAGGCCAATCTATGGATACACTATGGTTGATTCCCTGAAGGCCATAACTACTTTCAATGCATTCGGAGAAATGTATGGCTGGTCAAATGAAAGAGCCGTGTTCTTCTCCGGTGTACACTATGGTAGATCTCCAATGATTGCAGTGAGAGCACATCCTGTAAAACCCCGGATGGTTGTGTATGTCAAACCAAAAGCAATTGACCCGTTAGCGCCTAAATTGGCAGACATGGAAAGAGTGGTTCTGGTAAAAACTGATCTTGATGAAAGTGCAATTGTAGAAAAATTGAGGTATCTCAGATAGTAAAGAAAATGAGTGGAATAGTCAGCTACGGAGCATACGTGCCCTGCCATAAAATCGAAACCGGTGAAATCGCCTCTGTATGGGGTGCTGATGGCAGTGCCTGGGCTAAAAATCTGAACGTGTACTCGAAATCTGTTCCGGGACCGGATGAGGATGTTATAACTATCTCTGTCGAAGCAACCCGGCAGGCTATGAGAAGAGCAAAACTGGGAGGTGACCATATTGGGGCCATCTACACAGGTTCGGAATCCCATCCCTATGCTGTGAAACCTACGTCTACTATCGTTGCTGAGGCAATCGGAGCTACGCCACATCTGACTGCGGCAGATTATGAATTTGCTTGTAAAGCCGGTACGGCGGCAATCCAGACCTGTTTGGGCATGGTCGGCGACAACCAGGTGGAAAACGGAATAGCAATAGGAGTTGATACTTCACAGGGAGCCCCTGGAGATGCTCTGGAGTATAGCGCTTCAGCGGGAGGTGGAGCTCTCATAATAGGTAGCAAAAAAGTAATTGCGGATATAAATCACACTACTTCCTACACAACAGACACTCCTGACTTCTGGAGAAGAGAGGGCCAGAAATATCCAAGGCACGGTGGCAGATTTACCGGCAAACCTGCATTTTTCAAACACGTTGTGAGTTGTGGAATGAAAACTATGGAAATGGCAGGTACTGAACCAAAGGACTACGACTACATTGTCACTCATCAACCCAACGGGAAGTTTCCACTGAGAGCTGCGAAATCACTGGGTTTCAACTCGGAACAGACTGAAACTGGACTTCTCACTCCCAGAATTGGCAATACTTATTCTGGTGCCGTTTTCTTGGGGCTTGCGGCCATTCTGGACGTGGCGAAACCGGGTGACCGAATACTGGCCGTGGCGTATGGGTCCGGGGCTGGAAGCGATGGTTTTGACATAACTGTAACTGACCAGATAAAGAAGATTGATCGCAGTGAGACTGTGGAAGACATGATTTCAAAGATGAAAATCGTGAATTACGCAACCTATGCAAAATACAGGGGAAAACTGAACATGGGGGCTTCAAATTGAGGGATGTTAGCGTAATTGGAATAGGAATAACCAGATTTGGTGAATTGTGGGACAAATCACTTCGCGAGCTGGGCCTAGAAACAGGGCTGGCCGCAATAAGTGATGCCGGAATAACAAGTAAGGATATCGATGGGCTGTATATCGGAAATATGGCCGCTGGATCTACTCTGCAACAGGAACATGTAAGTGCCTTGATAGCTGATTATTGTGGTTTGACTGACAAAAACGTAGCAGCGACCAGAGTAGAGGCTGCTTCTGCTTCGGGAGGACTAGCGATTCGGCAAGCATACATGGCTATTGCCGGAGGATTCATTGACGTTGCCGTAGTAGGTGGCGCAGAAAAGATGACCGATGTTAGTGATTCAGAGTCATCATACACTGTAAGCATGGGTTCCGATGAACAATGGGAATCTCAGGCTGGGGCTACCTTTGCTTCTTTACATGCCATGATTGCACAAAACCACATGAATGAATACGAAACTGCACGAGAAGAACTTTCTGCAGTTTCGGAAAAAAACCATTATCATGCGTCACTGAACCCCCTAGCCCAATTCCCATTCGAAGTCAGCGCAGAGGCCGTATCCAATTCTGGAATGGTATCAAGTCCTCTAAGAATGCTGGATTGCGCGCCCAATAGCGATGGGGCTGCGGCTGTCGTTCTTTGTGCAACTGAAAAAGCAAAAAAATTTAGAAGCAAAGCAGTGAAGATTATTGGTTCAGGGCAGGCGTCTGACACATTGAGTTTGCACCATCGCAAGTATCTGAATCGGTTCCCTGCAATCGGTGTTGCCGCCAAAAGAGCATTCAAAAGCTGCGGAAAAAAAGCAAGCGACATAGATTTGATTGAAGTCCATGATAATTTCACCATCTCAGAGATAATAGCACTGGAAGAGATTGGAATATTCAAACGTGGAAAGGCTGCAATTATGGGACTCAGAGGAGAGACCAGATTAGGTGGGAAGATACCTGTGAACACCAGTGGCGGACTGAAAGCGCGAGGGCACGCTCCCGGAGCTACCGGAATAGCCCAAATAGTAGAGATCGTCCAGCAACTTAGAGGCGAGGCGGGAAAAAGGCAGGTCGAAGGCGCAAAAATAGGGATGGTCGAAAATCATGGCGGTACAGCTGCCACAGCAGTCGTACACATACTAGAGGGTGGCTAATGTCAGTACCGAGATTCTGGAGAGAACTGGATTCACGCTACAACTTGGTGGGTTCATACTGCAAGATAACTGACACCTATCATTACCCCAAACGGAGCTTCAATCCTGAAGCTGGTAGAGACTCAATAGGAAATATGGAGGATTACCAGTTCAATGGTAATGGAAAGATTGTAAGCTCAACCGTTGTTCATCAGGCTCAGGCTGGCTACGAGATGTTCGGACCATATTGTATGGCTATAATTGAATTGGATGAAGGGCCAAAGATTACATCACAAGTGGTCGATTGTGAACCAGAAATGGTAAAGCCTGGAATGAAGGTCAAATCCGTCTTCAGAAAACTTGGAGAGGACAGTGAGAGCGGAATTCTTCATTATGGAACCAAGTTTGTCATTGACGAAATACCAGAAGAAGACGATGGTGACAATGATGACCTTCCCGACATTGAGGTATGATTAGTAACTTATATATCTACTGACAATCAGTCCAAATAAGATAATGGCCAAAAAAACCGAAGAACTTCCAGATCCACGTGAATGGATTAAAGATTTGGAAATTGAGACCACGGAGGATATAGCAGTACCCAAAATGCTGATTGATCAGGTGATTGGTCAAGAACAGGGATCCGAGATTGTCAGAAAGGCGGCCGAGCAAAAAAGGCATGTTATGCTAATCGGCGACCCTGGAACTGGAAAATCAATGTTGGCCCAGTCAATATCTGAACTGTTGCCCAAGGAAGAATTGCAAGACGTTCTGGTCTACCACAACCATGAGGATAACAATGAACCGAGAGTGAGAATAGTGCCTGCCGGTAAGGGCAAGGAAATTGTTCAAGTCCAGAAGGCTCAGGCGATGATTGAAAAGGAAAAGAGAGCCAAGTCGCAAATGATGATTGTTTTTACGATAATTGGATTTGGGTTTCTTTGGTTCGCTCTTGACGGATTCAAAAGCCCCATGCTCATATTCTACAGCTTGATAGCGGCTGCTTTTGTGTTTATGGCAATGAGGTACACTAACCAAAAAAATGATACTGCAAACGTACCAAAAGGCCTAGTCCTGCATGATCGTGATGCAGAGGCTGCCTTTGTCGATGCTACAGGCGCTCATGCGGGTGCACTGCTGGGTGATGTGAGGCATGATCCTTTCCAATCCGGAGGTTTAGAGACACCGGCCCATGACAGAGTAGAGGCAGGAGCAATTCACAAAGCGCACAGAGGAGTTTTGTTTGTGGATGAAATTAATCTTCTTAGAATAGAGTCTCAACAGTCCTTGCTGACAGCCATACAGGAGGGGCAGTTCTCGATTTCAGGACAATCTGAAAGATCTGCCGGTGCAATGACCAAAACCGAACCGGTGCCGTGCGATTTTGTTCTTGTAGCCGCCGGAAATCTGGACGCAATAAAAGGAATGCATCCTGCACTCAGGAGCAGAATCCGTGGATACGGATACGAAGTCTATATGAATTCAACCATTCCAGACACTCAGGAGAATCGAGAGAAACTGGTGCGCTTCATCGCACAGGAAGTGACAAAAGACAAAAAAATTGGACACTTCTCCAGAGGAGCAATCGGAGAGATCATACATGAAGCACAACGTAGATCTGGTCGCCAGTTGCATCTGAGTCTGAGGCTTAGGGAACTCGGAGGTCTGGTCAGGGTTGCAGGAGATATTGCCAGAGGATTGGGAGCTGAAAAAGTGACAGAAGAACATGTTGTCAAGGCCAAGAAAATAGCGAAACCACTCGAGCAACAGATTGCTGATCGTTATGTTGAGAGGCGTAAAGACTACAAGACTTATTCAATTGAAGGTGCTGAAGTCGGAATGGTCAATGGACTGGCAGTAATGGGTGCAGATTCAGGAATGGCAGAGATGGCTGGCATTCTCATGCCGATAGTAGCCGAAGTGACACCAGCCCAGTCAAGAGATCGAGGGAGAGTTGTAGCAACGGGCAAACTGGGTGAGATTGCGAAGGAAGCCGTAGAAAACGTATCTGCTCTGATTAAAAAATACACGGGCGAGGACATATCCAAATATGACATACACGTTCAATTTGTGGGAGCATACGAGGGAGTGGAAGGAGATTCGGCATCGGTCTCCATAGCTGCCGCAGTAATTTCTGCCTTGGAAAACGCTGAAGTCGACCAGACCGTAGCCTTAACTGGTTCTTTGAGTGTTAGGGGACTGGTGCTACCTGTAGGTGGCGTTACCGCGAAAATAGAAGCAGCTGCCGAAGCCGGTGTAACCAAGGTCCTAATACCATCTATGAACATGCAGGATGTTCTTCTGGATTCTAAATACAAGAACATGGTGAAAGTCATTCCCGTTTCCACGCTGAAAGATGTTCTGGACAACATTTTAGTGTCCGGTCCCAGAAAGAAAGGTTTGTTGGAGAAACTGACGAAATTCCTTCCGGGATCCACCATTTCCAGAAAATCTGGGAATCCTACCGCTTAGAATTCTCTTATCTCTCCGAAAGGTTCTAGAGTCGAACGCAGACTCGGCAAATCGTTTGATGTTGCGACTATAGAGGTGCCTAAATGGGCAACTGTGGCAACGGCACCAATTGGCACTTTCTCTAGGATCACAGAAAGATTTTCGTTCATGAGTCCGGCCTTTTCAGTAAACAATCGGCCCGTTTTAATTACTGTCCGGAGATTCACGTTGGCCAACTGAATTCCTATCGATGCCGAGTTTATTATCTCGACCCATTCAGTATCATTCAGTATTTGAGACGTGTCGCGCCCTAATCCAGAAAGGCAGACTAAAATTTTGTCATTGACGGGATAGGCGCGTACTTCACCGCCATAACCTGGACTCTCTCTGATAACAATTGATGGGAAAAAATTTTCTTTCAATGTCGCTGAGATTGCCATTACATCACCCAGACCTGTCTTAAATTCGATTTCGGCCTGATGTGATGCTTTGACAGCTTTTTCAAAATCCTTTTCCATTTCTAAACAGGCTGCCAAGGCCGAGGCACCAGAGATTCCAAGACCAAAACCAAGAGGAAGATCCCTTCTCAGATAAATGGTAAGACCTTGATTTTCAAAACCAATCAATTCCAGAGCACGCAATGTGACAGTATCGTCTATTTTCTTGCCACCACAAATTACCACATTTTCTGATGATTCGGATTGCTCATCAACCACGGCACAGTGGACGCCCTGAGGCAATACCAATCCTATACCTGTAGAACCCATCTTCAATGGGTCTTTGTGAGGCCAGACGGCAAATGTTAGGCTAACGTGGCCAGGTACAAAACTCATATTGTCTCTTGATACAATTTAACAGTCTTATCTATTGTGTTTTCCCACGTTCTTCTTGAAGTGGCAAAGACATAAGCTGACTCGGACAAATCGTTAAGAAGTTTTTCATTTTCCAAGATCTTAGAAACTGCATCGGCCATCTGCCCAGATTTCACCAGGAGGGCATGGCCCTGAGTGGCCTCTTTAACAGACGGGAGAGATGTAGCAACGACAGGTAATTTACAGCCCATATACTCATATATCTTCAACGGTGAAAAGCCATAATCCACATCGGGATAAGGGGCCAGACCCACGTTGGATTCAACTAGAAGACGAGGTACTTCATTCCTTTCAAGTCTGCCGATGTGAAATAGATTTTCCAATTCAGGGAGGGTTTGACCATATCCTCCTCCAGCAACAACAACATTTAGATTAGGATTTTGCCGGGCTATTTCCACCAATTCGTCAGTTCCATGCCAGGGCCCAAGCGCTCCCACAAAAACGGCAATCTTGCCCTGGATACCCAGTCTTTCTCTAATACCCAAGGGGGCTATGCCAGGTGTGAACAAATCATTTTCATAGCCATTCTGAATAACTGCAAAATTCTTGGCCTTGGAATTCCATTTGGAAATTTGTTCCCTTAGAATCGTACTTACTGTGAAACCATTATCGGCCTTCTCTATTTGTTCCCTGCAGGAACGAATGGCTTTTTCACTATACGGCCATAGTCTGGCGAATCTGGTTGCGGACAGTTCGGAACGCATCCAGTTATCATCTACCTGCAGTACCGATTTTACACCCAACTTCGAGGATGCTCTGACTCCTGAACCAGCAAAAACATATCCTCGGTCATGAACTAAATCATATTTTCCAGTCTCTAATTCAGCCAACACTTTTTGATATGAATGGCGAGTAAATACGATCCTTTCGAAGGGTATTCCCGGGTTCACAATTGAAACAAATTTTAGATTTGAACTCAAAGCTGACGTGTCAGCGTTGTCGGGATCATATCTGCAGAGCAATGTAATCTCAATGCCACGGCTTGCCAGG
>CAZXZT010000023.1:0-10931 GCA_964645695.1 uncultured archaeon | reverse complement strand
AGCCGCTGAGAAGACAGCTAGTGGCCTTATGTTGCCTGAGGCAGCCAGAGAGAAAATGAACGTAGGCACTGTCGTTGCGGCAGGTCCAGATTCAGAGAATGTCAAAGCTGGCGACAAGGTAGTTTACAAGAAGTATGCAGGCACGGAGATAACCTGGGATGAAACGGACTATCTGCTGTTGAAATCCGAAGATCTCCAAGCAAAAGTTAAGTGAGGTAAGAAATGGCAAAACAGATGATTTATGGTGAAGACGCAAGAAAGAAGTTATTGGACGGAATCAATTCGGCAACCGATGCGATCAAAGTGACATTAGGCCCCAAGGCAAGAACAGTCGTACTTGACAAGTCCTTTGGGAGCCCGACTATAATCAATGACGGAGTAACTATCGCTAAGGACATAGAACTGCCAGATGCGTATGAGAATATGGGTGCTCAGCTCATCAAGGAGGTGGCAAGCAAGGCACAGGATAATGCCGGTGATGGAACATCTACGGCCGCGATTTTGGCCCAGTCCTTGTCAGCTTATGGTTTGAGGAATGTTTCTGCAGGAATGTCCCCGGTCAATTTGAAGAGCGGTTTTGATAAAGCTATTGAAACGGTTGTGGGCGAATTGAAGGCAGCATCAATACCTGTTAAATCCGGTGAGGTTATAGAACAGGTGGCTTCTATATCTGCTAACAATGATTCCGAGATCGGCAAACTCGTAGCCGATGCTGTAGACAAGGTTGGGCAGGATGGAATTATAACGGTCGAAGAGGCTAAGTCGATGGAAACTAGCCTTAAAGTTGTTGAAGGTATGGAGTTCGACAAGGGCTATGTTTCACCTTACATGATTACTGATCGAGAGAAGCGTGAAGCAGTTCTGGAGAATCCCAAGATATTGTTGACCGATCACACCGTATCGGCCGCCCAGGATTTGATTCCTGCCTTGGAGGTTGCGGTCAAACAAAGCAAGTCTCCTTTATTGATAGTTTCAAAGGATGTTGAAGGCGAGGCACTGGCAACCCTTGTTCTGAACGTTGCCTCCAAGGTTGTCAAGGCCTGTGCAGTCAAGGCACCTGGATTCGGTGATGAACAGGGAGAACAACTTGAGGACATAGCTATACTGACTGGTGGCACTGTTTTGGTCAAGGATCAGGGTTCCGAACTGAAAGATATTACTGAATCCCATCTCGGCACTGCTGAGAAGGTCATTATTGGCAAGAACAAAACCACTCTTATCGCAGGCGGAGGTTCGAAGAAAGCCATAAACGATAGAGTTGATATTCTGAGGAGCCAATCCAATGTGGCAACCAGTAAATGGGACAAAGAGAAGCTGGACAAACGCATTGGACGTTTAAGTGGTGGAGTTGCAGTCCTTGAGATCGGAGCGGGTACTGAGACTGAAATGAAAGAGAAAAAAGCCAGAGTAGATGATGCCTTGAATTCCACCCGGGCAGCCATGGCCGAAGGCGTAGTTGCTGGTGGGGGAGTTGCATTGCTACGAGCATCTGATGGACTGGAAGCTAAAGTGATTAAGAACACTGGCAAATTGTCTGATGAGGAGTCCGTTGGTGTCAGGATAGTAAAGGACGCGCTTGCTATTCCAGCTCGTCAAATAGCTGAGAACGCTGGAGAAGACGGTTCGGTGGTAGTATCTAAGATCAAAGAAGCTAAAGCCAATTTCGGTTTCAATGCTAGAACGAACACTTATGAAGATCTGATGAAGGCGGGAGTAGTTGATCCGGTCAAGGTCACACGACATGCAATTCAGGCTGCAGGTTCCATAGCAGGCCTGGTTCTGACAACAGAGACTTTGGTATCAGATATACCTGAAGAGAAGTCCAGCATGCCTGACATGCCAGATATGGGTGGCATGGGTGGTATGGGCGGCATGATGTAGGGATTTTAGCCTTTAATCTCTCTCAGTCTTTCCAGAACAGCCTCGGCATGTCCCTTGACCTTTACTTTTGTCCAGACTTCGGCGATATTTCCTTTGGGATCAATCAGACATGTTGTTCTCACAACACCCATGTAGGTTCTACCGTACATCGATTTTTCCTGCCAGACACCATAATCGGATAACATGGTCTTTTCGATATCTGCTAGAAGGTCTATGCCCAACTTGTGTTTATCAATAAATTTACAATGTTTAGCTTTGGTATCAGGACTGACTCCCAATAATACTGCATTCTCGTTTTCAAATTGCTTGCGCAATTCAGTGAATTCTATGGCTTCGACAGTACATCCGGGCGTATCATCCTTCGGATAAAAATAGACAACCAGCCATTTTCCACCAGAATCACTCAATTTTACACTTTTACCTTCTTGATTGGGCAGTGCAAAATCTGGTGCTGTGCCTCCTATTTCTGGGATTTGGCTCATAGCGGTATGTTCCCGTGCTTGCGCTTTGGCCTTTCTTCCCTCTTACTACCGTATCTTTCTAGGCCAATCAACAATTCCTTGCGCGTATTTCTAGGAAAAATTACTCTATCTATGTATCCCATTTCCGCAGCAATGTAAGGGGATGCGAATTTTTCCCTATATTCTTTGGTTAGTTGCTGGTGTGTCTTTTCCGGTTCTTCAGCTTCGTTTATTTCTTTTCTGAAGATTATGTTTACCGCGCCTTCAGAGCCCATGACTGCGATTTCTGCAGTTGGCCAGGCGACATTCAGGTCCGCACGTATATGTTTTGAAGCCATGACGTCATAGGCGCCACCGTACGCTTTCCGAGTTATTACGGTGAATTTAGGGACCGAGGCTTCTGAAAAGGCATACAACAATTTCGCACCATGCCTGATAATCCCACCATGCTCTTGTTCAGTTCCTGGTAGAAATCCAGGGACGTCGACAAAAGTTATTAAAGGAATGTTGAACGCATCACAGAATCTTACAAATCTTGCTGCCTTAGCTGAAGCATCAATATCTAGACATCCTGCCAGAACAGAAGGCTGGTTGGCAACTATTCCAACTGCTTTTCCTCTCAATCTTGCGAAGCCGATAATTATATTCTTTGCCCAATGCGGTTGAATTTCAAAGAGGTTATCGTCAAAAATCAGATTTATGAGTTCACGCATTTCATAAGGTTCATTGGAACTGTCGGGAATAATCGAATCAAGTTCATTGATTTCTGTTTTTTCATCAGCAGTGTATTCATAAGCCGGCGACCTTTCCATATTGTTCTGAGGAATATAACCTATCAATTCTCTCAATGCGTCAAAAGCATCCTCTTCCGAATCACATGCCAAGTGCGAAACTCCCGAAAGGGAATTATGAGTCATTGCACCTCCCAGGTCCTCAAAAGTCACTTCTTCATGTGTGACGGTTTTGATGACGTCAGGTCCGGTGATGAACATATGGCTGGTGTTTTTCACCATCAGCGTGAAATCGGTCATTGCAGGACTGTAAACTGCACCGCCAGCACATGGTCCGAGGATTAGGGAAAACTGAGGTATTACTCCTGATGAAGCAACATTGCGGTAAAATATCTCGGCATAGCCACCCAGACTGACAACACCCTCTTGGATTCTGGCTCCCCCAGAATCATTTAGCCCGATTACTGGACATCCGGTTTTTGTGGCCATATCCATAACCTTGCAAATCTTCTGGGCATGTGCCTCTCCCAGTGCTCCTCCAAAGACGGCAAAATCCTGCGCAAAGATGTACACTGTCCTCCCATCGATAGTACCGTGGCCAGTTATCACGCCATCTCCATCAGGTCTTTTCTTCTCAAGCCCAAAGTTGCTACTTCTATGTTTTACTAATGCGTCAAGTTCTACAAAAGAATCCGAATCCAGTAGCATTGTGATACGTTCCCGGGCCGTCATTTTTCCGGCATTGTGTTGCCTTTCTATTCTTTCAGGATCGCCCTTCATAGCATCTTCGAGTTTTCTCTCAAGGTCATCGATTTTTTCAGGCGTGCCCATTAGAGGCCTATTGCGGGACTTCTATAACTTTGTGGCCAGTCCGAAGCACTTAACATACGGTCTCAATAACCTTACGTGACTCAAGGCGTTCGTGGTACCCGTGACTTTTATCCGGAGGATATGAGATTACGAAATTGGCTGTTTGACAATTTTACGAATGCATCACTCTTACATGGTTTTGAAGAATACGATGCACCAGTCTTAGAACATGAAAAACTGTATACAAGAAAACAGGGTGAAGACATAACTCAACAACTATACAGTTTTCAAGATAAAGGCAATCGCAAAGTCGCATTACGCCCTGAAATGACTCCGTCCTTAGCCCGTATGGTAATGGCGCGTGTAGGTGCATTACCGCTCCCGATCAAATGGTTCTCAATTCCCCAATGTTGGCGCTACGAAAGAACACAACGAGGTCGTGGAAGAGAACATTATCAATGGAATGTTGATATCTGGGGAACAAATGAAATCTCTGCAGATGCCGAACTAATATCTGTATTGGTAACTTTTTTCCAAGGTGTTGGATTGACAGCTAAAGATATTGTTATTCGGGTCAGTAGTCGGAAAGTTCTGGAAGAAGTACTAGGTTCTTTAGGAATCGAAGAAGATACCTTTGCTCAGACATGCATTATAGTTGATAAAATGAATAAACTTCCCTCAGATGTAATCAACGAGCAATTGTCTGGCTTAGGTCATGATTCCAAGACTATTACAATGATTCAATCAGTCTTGGGAATCAAGGATATGAGTGGTTTGGCCAAAGTACTGAAAGACGAAAGCATGGCAATATCTGAACTTAATATTCTATTTGATACGCTCGATTCATATGGAATATCCGAATGGGTTGAGTTCGATGCTTCTATTGTTAGAGGACTCGCGTATTACACCGGTGCAGTTTTTGAGGCTCATGATAGAGCCGGCAAATTTCGTGCTATTTGTGGTGGCGGACGATATGACAAACTTCTCTCTACATTAGGAGGTAAAGATTTACCTGCAACGGGATTTGGTTTTGGAGATATGGTAATTATAGAATTACTCTCAGAGAATGGTCTAATTCCCGAATTGTTAACTGATACGGATGACATAGTAATTCCACTCAATCCAGATCTACGAAATGCAGCAATTATGGTAGCATCATCTCTACGTAATTCAGATAGAACTGTCGATCTAGTTTTAGAGTCTAAAAAGATGAAGTGGGCATTCAAGCACGCTGAACGTATAGGGGCCAAACGCTTGGTTTTACTCGCTCCTGACGAATGGTCTCGTAAAATGGTTAAGATTAAAAATTTAGATTCAGGTGAGGAATCTGAGGTTCCCTTAAGTGAACTCTAAACCTCACACTCATTTAGTGGTTTATCTTCTCTGGTTCTTATAATAATTGGAAACTCAAAACAAAGTTGCCCTTTATCATTTCTGCTTTGTCTGCTTTGGTATTCCAATTCAATTACAAACCAGTCTTTCTCTTTCAACTCAGAGTCCTCGAGTTTGTATCCTTTTCCTATAAGGTCTTGGGTAATCTGATCCATATTGTCCTCGCCTAGTCTACCTCCCCCTGCCCATCCGCAATCTACAATCACAGGTTCATCAAAAAATGGGCTATTTTCATACTGGGCTAATCGGAATCTCGCAAAACGAATTTCGTGTTTTCCAGCTCCAGGACAGACTCTGGTAACCATACAATCGGTCGTTTCTACAAATTTGAATTTGTAGGATCCTTTACGTTTTGGTTTTCCATTCATAGTAAAAACTATACTATCTTCAGCCTGTCTCAGAATGAAGCCTTCCCAATCCTTTTCTTTCGCCTGTAAGGCCATTTCCTCTGTAAAAGGTCTGATTTCCCTCTCTCCAAAGAACTTTGTTATTTCTAATCTTTCAAGAAAAGTGCGGTCTGTGACATCTTCACCGTACCAGAATATAACGTCAAAAACATTATACTTGAAATTATATCCATCAGATATTAAAGAGTCATATTTTGATTTAGCCTTTGCCTTTGTTGTAGTCTCTGTAGTAACAGCCTTGAGAACTTTTGGATCTTCTTTACCCTCTTCATCAAATGCCACTAATTCACCAATTATCAATGATTCATCGGGCAACTCATGTAAGGTATTCTTTATCTCCTTGATAACCCTCAATATTTCAGTTATGGGTTTTATTCTTCTTGTATAGCCTATTCTTTCTTTGCCAGTATTATGCAATAAAATACAAGAACCATTGTATTTCCTTTCAGCCAACCAAGTATCATCGTAGGCATCGTCTTTTTCATTAAGTTTGCTAATAGGTTTACAAGGTGCAAATGATTGAGTCAATGCAGAACTTACGACTATTTCTTCTCCAAGAATTGCATCATCTCTATTTTCTACATATCCTTCTTCTTTCTTTTTCTTTACTTTTCTTTCAAACTCTAAAATGGCTTGTTCATTATCTGTAGTTTCATTAGATCTGCCTTTATTTTTACCATAAATCGTTTCTTTCGTATTTTGTTTTTTTCCATCCTCATCTTCTTTTGAAGTCCACCATTCAGTAATAATCTGGTTTCCCTTTACTTCTATCACCATATGCTTCAATCTTCCCGTAAGGTGCAATTGGTACAAGGTAGTCTTCATGATTAATCCACTATAATTTAGGACTATAAAAAATGGGGCGAGGCCCGGGAGTCGAACCCGGGACGAGGGATCCACAGTCCCCCAGTTTAACCAACACTAGCCTAGCCTCGCCAAGTCATTGACGATTGACAGGGCATTAGATAAACTTACTTGACAATCAGAGCGTTTCTTTTGGCCTGTATTCGCCCCATACCTTTCGGAAAGTGTTACAGATTTCACCAATTGTGACTCTGGCATTCACGGCGTTGATGATATACGGCATCAGATTCTCATGTTCAGCGCTCGCTTTTTCTTCCAAAATCTCTAGATGCCTGTCTACGTTTCCGCGCTTATTTTTCAGTTTTTTCACTCTCTGGATTTGATTCTTGATTTCTTGCTCATCTGCTTTTGTTATTTCTTCCGGTTCAAATTCTTCTTCATCGGCATATTCATTCACTCCTACAATTACTCTTTCCTTTTTCTCGACTTCCTTCTGATATTTGTAGGCAGAATCCATTATCCGTGACTGTACCCATCCCTTCTCGATGCATTCCAGCATTCCTCCTTTCGCGTCGATTTCATTGATAAGTGTCATGGCTCCGTCGGCCAGTTCCCGGGTCATGGCTTCAATTGTGTAGGATCCGGCCAAAGGGTCGATAGTATTCGTTATTCCGGACTCCTCAGCGATTATCTGCTGTGTTCTCAATGCTACCCTCGCAGCTTTTTCGGACGGAAGTCCCAGTGCCTCGTCCAGCGCGTTGGTGTGCAGGCTCTGAGTCCCTCCAAGAACGGCAGATAGTGCCTGTACGGCCGTCCTGACAACGTTGTTGTGGGGCTGTTGCGCGGTCAGGGTTGAACCACCGGTTTGAGTGTGGAATCTCATCATCATCGATCTTTCATTTTTGGACTCAAATTCCTCGGAGACAATTTTCGCCCATATTTGACGGGCAGCACGAAACTTGGCTATTTCGCGGAGAAAATCGTTATGACCATTAAAGAAGAATGCCATTCTGGGAGCGAATTCATCAATATCCAATCCTTTGGTAATGGCCGCTCTAGCATAGGCGATTCCGTTTGCGATAGTGAATGCCAGCTCCTGTTCTGCCGTACAACCAGCCTCGCGAATGTGATATCCTGAGACTGATATGGTGTTCCATTTAGGTACATTCTTCGAGCAATATTCGAATACATCAGTAGTCAGTCTCATTGAATGTCTGGGGGGAAAAATGTAGGTTCCACGTGCAATGTATTCTTTCAATATATCGTTTTGGACAGTTCCCCTTAACTTTTCCTCAGCAACTCCCTGTTTTTTCCCGGTTGCGATGTACATTGCCAGAATTATTGACGCTGGCGCATTGATGGTCATGCTGGTTGAAACAGCATCCAGAGGCACTTGATCGAATAGAACCTCCATATCCTCGATGGAGTCTATTGCAACACCGACCTTTCCAACTTCTCCTAGGGCCATCTCGTCATCGCTATCATATCCGATTTGTGTAGGCAAATCAAAGGCAACCGACAAACCTGTTTGTCCCTCGGAGAGCAGGTACCTGAACCGTTCGTTTGTTTCCTTGGCCGTACCAAATCCAGCGTATTGCCTCATGGTCCACAATTTGCCTCTGTATCCTGTAGGGTGTATGCCTCGGGTGTAGGGCATCACGCCAGGCAAGTCAAATCCGGATTCTCTAGTATCCTCCGGCGTGTTTAGGCGTTCTCTCTGGTCCAGCAGGCATTCATCCCTTTCAGGTTTTTTCTCTAAAGCTGGTCCCAGCGTGTTCTTTTCCCAACGCTTCCTATCCATCACTGGGCCTCTCAAACCGATTGATATACAATAGCATTCTCCGGTGCAATTCGTCCGCCACTTTTTGAGCTTCACCTGGCCCGACCTTCATAGGTTCCATCCAGAAGCAATAGACATTAGTTCTAATATTGTCTTTGTAGAAATCCAGAATGCTCTTGAACAGATCCTTTTCCTTCCCCGTATTTCCCCAGTCTACGAGTGGATTGTCGTAGCAGAAGACCAGAGGCTGAATCTTATGGCCCGTTTTTTCCGCGGCTTTGAAGACCCCCATCTTGAATTGGTTAAGTTTTCCATAACTTGAAGTCGTCCCTTCCGGAAAAATCCACAGTGGGTCGTTTACTGCGTCCCATTGGTTAAGTTGCTGGATAACCCCCGTTCTAGAATTCCGATTCTCACGCCTGACCCATAACATCCCAACCTTGGTTGCAATTGGTCCAAACAGGAAATAGCCCTTCACTTCGACTTTGGAAACGGCACCACCAGTCTTTATGGCTTGCACAACAATGGGATCTAGGTAGCTGGTGTGATTCGCGGCTAGAAATCCAGGTTGTGGTGTTCCTTTCACATGTATTCTCATGTTGTATCTTTTGGCCAATTTTCTAGATCTCAAAGTAACAAGTTTCCGGTAATCTTCTTGGGAATAGTAAGGTACTTCCAGTCTCAATCTCAGAAAAAAGTAGAAGAAGTACAGCAGTTCGAAAAGCCACACAGTTCGCTATGGCTCCGTTCTTAAAAAGAAAACTCCTCAGATTAGCGGAGCTTCAAAGTCGTCTATGGTTTCCTCGAGGTCTTCGTCGTTTCCCAGTCCACCCCTGACTCGCAATATTTCTCTCGACAGCAACCAGTAGATTAAAGCCAATGAACGTCGACCCTTGTTGTTTCCAGGTATGACAATGTTCACGTTATTGGTCAGATTGTTGGAGTCGCACATGGCAACTACGGGGATTTTGATGTTGACAGCCTCTCTGAGAGCCTGGGCGTCGGCAGCAGGATCGGTTAGAATGATTATTTTTGGTTCGATGAAATGTCGCATTTCAGGATTTGTCAATCTTCCGGGAGTGAACCTCCCAGCTATGCATCTGAAGCCACATATGTCTGCGAATTTCTTTGCAGGTTTCCAGCCGTATTGCCTGGCCGACACAACCAGAACATCGTCAGCCTCGTAATCGTTGAGGAAATTAGCAACTTCGATAATCTTCTTGGATGTCATGTTTACATTCAGGATTCTAAGTCCATCCTCCCTTACTTTATGGACATAAGGTTCCATGTCCTTGCTCTTCTGTTTAGTGCCAATGTGAACTCCACAGGTGAGGAATGTATCCTCGTCTACAAGCAACTCTCTGGATTCGGCCTCTGTCATCTGAGTTTCTCGCTGATTCGAACTAGTTCATTAAGCTTTGCAATCCTTTCACCACCCATTATTCCGGTCTTGATGGCGTGGGATTCAAAAGCGACACCCAGGTGTGCTATGGTAGAATCGGTGGTCTCACCGCTACGGTGTGAGATAACTGTTGCCATATCAGCCTCTTTAGCTAGATTGACGGCCTTGATGGTGTCTGTAAGCGTGCCTATTTGGTTTGGTTTTATCAGGATTGAATTAGTTGCCCCTGCATCTATCCCTCTTTGCAGTCTTTCAGTGTTTGTGGCATAGAGATCATCGCCTATAACCAGCGCGTCAGTCTGTTCCGTCAGTGAGGCCCATGATTCAAAATCCTCTTGGTCGAGAGGATCCTCGACAGAGTGCAAATCGTACTCTTCTATCAGCCCCAGCACGAATTCCACTTGCTTCTCCGGTGTCAGTGTCTGTTCCTTGTAGACGTATTTTCCGTCGTGGTAAAATTCACTCGCAGCCATATCCAATCCAGGTCTAATATCGACCCCCATATCGTCTCCCACTTTTTCAGTCGCATCGACCACTAATCCGAGAGCTTCGACATTCCCCATTGGTGCGACCCACGCGCCTTCATCGCCTTTCCCCAGAGCAATATTCGGAAATCTTTCCTTAAGCATCTTGCCCACATTTTTGTGAACTGCAACATTTGCTTCTATCGCAGTGTTGACATCATTATCAAATGAGGTTACCAGGAACTCTTGAATGTCCGTCCCTCCGATCGCGTGTGCACCGCCTCCTAGGACGTTTGACATTGGTGCTGGAAGGGCATAAGAATCATTTTTCCCGACGTGTTCATACAGGGAGATTCCTTTCGAATCAGCAGAGGCCTTCGCACAAGCAAGCGATAAGGCCACACCGATGTTCCCCCCGACTTTACTGAAATTTCCAGTCCCGTCCGTTTCCTTGAGCGTATTGTCAAAATTCTCCTGATCGTCGGCAGAAAGTCCTACTAGTTGTGGCATTACTTTCTCCTCTGCGATTTTCATTCCTTTAGCTACACTACCCTCTGGCCAGGCTATGGCCTCATGCGTTCCCGTAGATGCTCCAGCTGGAGCGGCGGCTCTTCCAAATCCGTTTTTGGTTCTAATTTCAGCCTCGACAGTGGGATTACCTCTTGAGTCTATGATTCTACGTAAAGCAATGTCTCGAATCTTCACTTTTTCTCTCTATCTACGATATCTATAGGAATAATTCCTTTATCGTATTCCATCTGAGCGATTATGACAGGATCTATAATCTCCTTAGGAACTT
>CAZXZT010000022.1:0-12680 GCA_964645695.1 uncultured archaeon | reverse complement strand
GTGAGACCTATACCAGCCAGTCATAATCTCTAGCAAATCATGGGTCTTTATAGTTGCGTTTGCTCATCTTAATCAATTCTGGCGTTAGTTATATCACGAAGGTCAAGATTTTAGGCTGATGCGGGTTCAGGCGTACACACTGGCAGTCTCGCTACTCCTAATTATGATGGGGAATGGTCTACAGGCCAGTGAGGAGTCCCATGACATCCTAATCACTTCTCTTTCGGATGGTGATTGGGTGGAAGGGGAGATTGAAATCCAGGTGGAGGGCAATGTCGAGAATCTTGAATTGCTGATTGATGGCGCGGTCGTTGCCAGTGCCAGCACTGGCGAAATTCTGACGTGGGATACGGGAGACGAGAATGCTGTCGCCCCCGCATTTTTCCAGGTCACCGCGCGTGGCGAACTAGAAAATGGAACTAAAGTTGAGAGTCCCCCAGTCAATGTGACGGTTCTCTATCCCAGACAACTGACCGATGATCCAGCGATGGACATCCAGCCCGAGTGGCACCCGGAAGGCGGGATCTTCGTGTTCAAGTCTAATCGGGGAGAGGAAGACCACATCTACAAGCTCTATACTTTGGTACCTGGTGAAGAACCCATCTTGGTCCAGACTGACCGCGTCTATCACGGCTATCCAGGCTGGTCCCCAGACGGAAGCCATATGGTATTCAATTCCTATGATCCCGAGGTTGAAAGTACAGGCGAAATGGATATCTTCGTCGTAAATCTGTCCAATGGTGAAAGCACACCAGTCACATCCAATTCCGACTTTGATGATTCCGGACGCTGGTCTCCGGACGGCAATTTCATTTCCTTTCATTCCTCTCGTGCAGGTAATCTGGATGTCTGGAAGGTGGCGGTCGCTGAAAATGGAACGCCTGTTGGAGAACCGATACGCTTGACTCCAGGAGGCTCCAATGAGCACTGCCCTCGATGGTCATTTGATGGAGAATGGCTGGTGTACGAGACTGACAGGGAGGAAGGTACGGATATCTGGGTCATGAGGGGAGATGGTTCCGATGCCCGCCAGATTACGAATGATACTTATCATGATGGCTATCCCGGCTGGTCACCTGCAGGAGACTGGCTGGTCTATGATTCCGTCCGAGATGACAACATGGATATCTACTTGATTCCCATAGAAGGAGGTCCTCAGAAGAGAGTGACCATGCATCACACAGATGATCGTCACGCCAGCTGGTCACCAGACGGGCGTTCGCTGTTGTTCCATTCCGGTCGCGGAGGGGACGTAAATATCTGGCAAGTCGAGCTTCCTGACCTGACCGTGAGCCCTGATGAAACGGAAGAATCCTCGGAATTCTGCCCTTCTGAGATAAATGAGGATAACATGGATGAAGTCGACGATGCCTGCATAGCAACTTTCGACGAGGGCGAAGAAACTGAGTCACCCGAGTCGAAGGATAGCACCCTTTCCGGTTTTTCGATTACCAGTACCATGGGCCTTATCGCCATTTTAGCTTTTACGAGGCGCAGATTCAGTGTCTGAATCCCTGGATCTGGATAAGCTCTCTGAGTTCGTGGACCGGTGGTGGGATGACTCGGCCCTCCCCAGCCTTTGTGAATTTGTAGAGATACCGGCACTATCTCCTTCGTTCGACTCAGACTGGGAGGCCAATGGCTACCTTGATGCTGCAGTGAACACCTTTGTCGCATGGGTCCGCAGTTTGCCACTGAAGGGCCTCAGCGTTTCGGTGCATCGCCTGAAGAATCGGTCACCAGTACTTCTGGTCCGGATCGAAGGAGATGCCGAGGGCGAGGTACTGTTCTATTCCCATCTTGACAAGCAACCCGAGGCAGAGGGCTGGTCGGAGGGAAAAGGGCCATGGCAAGCAGTCGTGGAGGATGAGTGGCTCTTTGGAAGGGGAAGCGTGGATGACGGATATGGCGGTTACGCGGGCGTTCTGTCGGTTCTGGCGCTTCAGGATCAGGGAATTCCTTGTCCTACCTGTCGATTTCTCATAGAGACTGGGGAGGAGAGTGGTTCACCGGATCTGGAGTTCTATCTTGAGGAAATGAAATCCGATTTGGGAACTCCGAATCTCGTTATTGTACTCGATACGGGAGGCATGGATTATGATCGATTGTGGATAACTCAGAGCCTGAGAGGTATTGTGGCAGGTACACTTTCCGTCAGGATATCCTCAGTTGGCGTCCATTCCGGACATGGTAGTGGAGTCATGCCCTCCTCATTCAGACTGGCCAGGCAATTGCTTTCTAGAATAGAGGATCAGGATACTGGCGCAATACTTCCAGAATGGTTACATCTGGAGATTACTGACAAAATGAAGAAAGAGTGTGCCCAGATAGCGGAGATGGCCGGTGACTCTCTTGATGATTTCCCACTATTGGAAGGTGTCCAGAAGCAGATGGATAACCCTCTGGACATAGTAATGACAATGAACCTCAAACCGAGTCTTTCCATCATAGGGGCAGACGGTATCCCGCCGATACAGGATGCCGGCAATGTTCTGCGGACCAATACCGATCTGAAGATATCGATTCGTACTCCTCCAGGAATTGGTGCCCATGAAGTAGCAGAGAAGGTACAGGCACTTCTGGAATCCAATCCGCCTAATGGCGCCCATGTGGAAGCCAGGATGACTGAAGTTGCCGATGGTTTCCTTTCGCCGGAATTGCCAGCGCGAATCTCATCTATGCTGGAGACGGCATGCCAGAAATTCTATGGCAATCCTCCAATGTCGCTCTTCATAGGAGGTACCATACCCGTCATGTCAATGCTTCAATCCCGTTATCCCGAATCAAAATTTATTATCACAGGTGCAGGCGGACCGGGCGGAAATGCCCACGGTCCCGATGAAAAATTGCATATTCCTACAGCTAAGAAAGTTGCCAAATGCATGGCCGTAGCGGTCTCTGTAGCCATTCGCTGAATAGCGAACTTTAATACACCTAAATCCGATTAGATGGCAATATATTAGTCGTATATACGGGTTTCAACGTATTTAATTTCGGGACCTACTGGTTATATATATGTATATGTTAGGCCAGACTTATGAGCTTTAGCAGATTTTCTGTGCTAGCTGTATTCCTCATGATGGTCATGAGCGCTTTTGTTGCACTTCCAACATATAATGTTGGAGCCGATGAGCACGAAGGCGACGAAGGTGGACCATACTTGAATGCGTTCCCCACAGGCAGTGGTGGCGCTGATGAGGACTACGAGATGAGTCTTTCGGATGCCAGTATCACACTTATGGCCACTGAACTCACCTATAACAATTCCTACAGAATCATGTGGGAGATCTACAGAATGGACTTGGATTCCTTTGATCCTGTCGCTTACGATTATATGCTGTCTTTTGTAGGTGATACAGATGAAAATTTTGAATCTATCCTAGGTGATTATGTGTTCGGTGACGAGATTTTTGTGGCAGGTTGTTACCAGTTCTGGTCACAGCTTATTGACGAGGATGCATCGCCCAATGCTATTGTTGTTGAGGTGGAGCACTGGCCTTTCACTCTGGATGTTCCAATGGATGCGTGCGGACCTGGCCCCGGTGAAGGTGGCCACACTTTCGTTTGTGGAAATGGTGATGTTATTCCTTTTGAATGGGTCAATGATGGCGGAGAAGATTGCACTGACGGCTCTGATGAGCAGCAGTATGATTCAGACGGGAATGAAATCAATTGGTTCGATTGTCATGATACCTCCGAGATTTGGGTTTGGAAGGTAAATGACGGCACAGAAGATTGCCCGGACGGTGAAGATGAGTATTCTGGTGGCGACTGTCCTTTCATGGACGGTCCCGACAGTCCTTGCGGAGCACTGGAATGTGAAGATCACGAGTCCGCTACCTGTGAAGATTTTGTGAGTGACTATTGCGACGATCATGATGATCCAGGTTGCTACTACGAAGGCGATGAAGGTGGCGAAGGCGACTTCGGACCCTCGTCATCTCACATCGATGTCAGTATGATAGAACTGGGTTACTGGGAAGCTCATGCGAGCGCCGTTTTCGATGATCCTAATCGGGCCAATGAGATGAGGATGGGGATAGCCGGTATGTGTGCAGAGATGATGGGCACAGGTATGGATGAAATCACTGAGGAATGTTTTAACCATTGGAATGACATGACTCAGAACGATGGCCCTGGTGAAGGAGATTACGACAGGGGATGTCCGCATGATATGGATGACGAGACTTGCGCCGCATTCAGGAGCCTCTGCCATTCGGATGATCCGTCCAGACTAGACTGTTTCAGGGCGATATTAGACTACTGTGATAACCATGATGACCAGATGTGTCATGAAGGGATTGCGTCGGAGTCTGATGGTGGCCCAATATTCAGAGCTTTATTCGATTACGAGGACGGAATTATCACTTCTGAAGAGTTCATGGATTTCGTTGTGGATGATTTCTATGGTGGTGACGGTAGTAGCGAGTCTGCACTCTATGATACCTCTACGTTCACAGTAGAGGAGGATGGTGTTTATTCACTGCGCCCGTTCTTCGGTCGGTACTGGGAAGGCGGTCACGATTTTGTTTGTGGAAATGGTGACACGGTTCCTTTCCATTTTGTCAATGACGGTTGGGGTGACTGTCCTGACGGGGCAGACGAACAATGGTACGATAACGGAACCACTGACACCTCGGACGATTGTCAGATGTGGTGGAACAGTAGCGATTGTGACGGTTCTCCCGTCAACTGGTTCGACTGTCATGACGACTCCGATATTTGGGTCGTAGATGTAAATGACGGAACATGGGACTGCCCTCACGGTGAGGATGAGAACTGGGGTGGCGACACCAGCCATTGGTATGGTCACACCTTCTTGTATGCAGGCGGTGTGACTGATATTCATGATCCCGCAAATCTTGTTGGTGCGGTTTCAGAGCGTTGCGACTATGAACGACCCGAATACAAGGCAGGACTTCACTGCGAACCTGTATGGGAAGGACCTCTGGGACAGGGGGACTACACCATTGTCACAGCTGGTTCATGCCATTATGACTGGACCGATGAAGATGGCGATGGAATTTATGAGGAATCCGACACACTTAATTGCTACAATCATGGTTATTACACTCATTTTATCGACCGGCAGAATTCAACAGGAGGATGGGAAAATGAACTTGAGTTTGATGGCGAAGTTGTGGATGATGACAATTACATGGAGATAACACAGGATCACTGGAATCTTATGTACAATGACAATAGGTTTTCACTCTACGACGCACATGAATTTACGGTAGGTGCAGATGGTTTCCATGGTTCCATAGTATCTGCACAATACCGATGTGATGAATACTACAACACCACCAGTGTTCGAGATCGCTGTTATTCAGAAGATTTTGTCCTGTACCTCTACGAAGGCAGTTTTGATCCGGACAGCCCGGATGTCAATCTTCTAGCTATTAACGACGACGTAGGAGGTTACGGTTTGCATTGTCCTGCGGCAGATTGCATGTATAGTAGACTGGATGTAGAATTATCTGGTGGAGCATATGTCATTGTCACAGCTGGTTACGGCACATGGTCAGAGGGCTATTACAATAACGACATGGTTGGGCACGATGGTGAAATAGTTGAATCCTGGGATGGCCAACTAAAGGGACGCTACTGGCACTGCTGTGATGATGATGGCAACGATATTGTGGTCGATGGAGACGAAAGGACACATATGCCAGAACCTTGGAACAGTGCGGAGGAGGATGCACTGTTCAATTCCATAATAGAGAATATCGAATTATATCGCGATGGTACTCGAGAGGCCGATGAAGCGGCAAGCACCATGGTTTCCCTAATGGAAGAAGCGGACGAAGCAGGATTCTTCCGTGATGATGAAGATGATGGCTACGATGGAACTGGTGAAGACGATTGTCCGTTTGACAGTGAGGAATTCTGCTACGAGATAGGACCCTCCTGTGACAATAATGGCCCGTATTATGACCCCTGGCACTGTGGTTCAGAATCAGCGCATTATTGTATGGAAGACGGGGCTGATGACGAGGGTTGCGAGGAGGTTGTACAGTCCTGTGAAAGTGGAGATCCAGACCCGAATAATGAGATTTGTGATGCATTCTTGAATTTCGACCATGACGCATACCACGATGAAATGGACGATGCACCAGTCACACTAGATGGTATTGAAGGAGTTGAAGATCCTGACGACTGGAGCGACAGTATGACCATTTCAAGCGAAAACGTGATTGGCAATCTTGCTGATAACGAGGATCTGCCAATGCTCATGGAACAATCCTTCACTATAACATTTGATGATGTTGATGAGAGCCTTGATTCTCACGTATTAGTCATACCCAGCAATTCGGACGATGATGGTGATGACTACGATGATGATGAGAACTGGTTCTGGGAGATAACTTTCACGGTGGCAGATGGCTACCGGATCGACTCATGTGACGGTTGTGATGCCATTAATGATGCAACATTCAGTGATGATGGAAGCACGATTACCTTCACTATGGATTCTGATGCAACCCATGACGTAGCAATCACATTCAGCACTAGCACTCTTTGTGACCACATTATTGGAATAGATTCCACGGGTATGGCGTTCGATCCAAACGAACTGACCATCAGTGTCGGTGATACTGTATGCTGGCAATGGGAAGACACCGCAGACGCGCACAATGTCTTGGAGATTGCTGGCGAGTTTGATGCGGCTGCGGAACTCACAGATATTTCGACCGGATTCGCAAGTGGTGACCCATCGAAAAATGTTGATTTCAGACACACCTTCACGGAAAACGACAAGACCCATTATTACGTCTGCGAGCCACATGCATCTATGGGAATGGTCGGCAAGATCATGGTTGGTGAAGGCACACCTGAAGATCCAGTAGAACAAGCTGTTGATGATTCGGGCCTTCCAAGTGTCGGATTCGTTGTCGGTGCTCTGGTGCTGGTTGGTGCAGCTGGTCTGCGTCGCAGAATACACTAGACATAAATAACTGGGCAAATCCCCCTCTGCTATGACAGAGGGGATACCGGTTGTCAGGATGTATACTGACGCTAGTGGACACACCAGATTTGCCAGAATGCAGATTCCGGTGCAAAGCAAGACCGGTCTTGGTTCAGTTGGAATGTTCTCGTCATTGTTCGTTAATCAGAATATTCACGATAATACCGGCGACCTGAAGACACAGTTCGCCCTTACACCGGTACCTGACAATCTGAAGGGGGACGGCCCCAAGCTGGCTCATACGGCCCCCAGAAGACAACTGGTCCTGACATTGAGTGGCTGTCTGGAGTTCAAGAGTTGCGACATTGAAGAAGATGATGCGGAACACAAGGTCACTATCCGCCGTGGCGACATCCTGCTTGCCGAGGATCTGGAGGGAGCAGGCCACATGTGGAAGTTCGTGGAATCTAGCGATGGCAATTTTTATCCCTGGATTAGATGCTATATTCATCTAGGGGAGGAATACGACCACTTCGTTTCGCAACTGATGCCAATTTAATCATGTTCGAAGACCTTTCACCACGGAATAGCTGGCGAATAACGATTTTCGCTTTCCTGATGTTCTTTTCGATTCTGATGGCCGGTTTCCATCCTGACGTTGGAAGGGAGATGAACCAGCGTGAGGAGTTTTCCTACCCTGAGAATCCGGTATGGCAGGCCTCGGACAGAGCCGAGCAGAAAATGCCTGAGGAATACTGGCTGGTCTTCCAGATAGTCATGGGTAGTAGCGTAGAGAGCGAGGAACACAATGTTATTGATCTTCAGGTTTTCAGGGAGGCAGCCGACCGTCATGACAGCCTGATGGCAGACAATGAGACAAGCCAGTATTTCGATGTGAAATTCAACTGGCTTGTTCAGAGAGATACGACTTCCGGCATATGGGGCGTTCCCGAGACGGTCCGCGACATCATGAATGCCCGGTACGATCCCGTTACCGGCACGATGGTCAGCGGTAGTCCGGTGGCCCTTCCACCAGTCTACTTTGCTGGACCAAACATGACCACTCTGAACGTCACCCAAGCGATGATGGGCAACTACACGCTTGACGGGACCTGGAATCCTGATCCAAATGGTACCTCACCTAATGTGGTCTACTCAGGAATATCATATTTTGGTCCCGACTTCGAAGAGGCAACCGATTCCGATCTGACCTACGTAATGAACGCTCTTTTCAATTTCCGGTCGGATGATGGCAGTTATCCTTACAGGAACATGGTCTCACCCGATCTGTGTGTTATCAAGGCCGAGGAATGTGTTCTACCCCGTGACAAGGACGGTTACCCAATTGAGATGCTTGCACAGGAGGGCGAACACTGGAAGGCCAAGGGTTTCATGCTGGTCGGGGAAGCGAATGCTACCCGTCTGTATGCTGATTATCCCCGCCAGCGAGGCGATCATGAGCACTACGAATACTGGGAACAGAAAGTGGATGAGCACTATCAGGCCCCGCTTGAGTCCGATGAGGATGTAAGCTTCTACTCGTATCTGGCCTTTGGTCTGGAGCTCGATAACCAGATCAATTCCACACTACCATTGGTTGGCGTTTCCTTCGTTCTTATGGTCTGCCTGCTGTCGTTCTATTTCCGTAATCTGGGCGATGTTCTGGTGAGCGGTCTGAGCCTGGGATTATTGATGGCCTGCATGTTCGCTAATTCCAAATGGCTTGGTTTCCCGGACACTCAGTTGTCAGCGATGCTACCAATCCTGATGTTGGCCCTTGGTGTCGACTTCGTCATACACAGTCTCACTCGCTGGCGCAGACTCGCACTGTCTGATCCAGGCTATTCCATAGATCCCCGGGATGCTAGCATCAACAGCGCATGGGAAGCTGTAGTCACACTTTTCCCGGCTCTTGGAGTGGCAACCGTCACGACCGTAGTTGCCTTCGGAACAGCAACTCTGAGCGAAATCCCTGATCTGTATGAGTGGGGAATCCTCGGTCCGTTGGGAATAATCGAGGCCTACTTCATAATGGGAGTGTTTGCGCCTCTTCTACGAAGCTATTTTCCTCCTGATGAGGATAGCGATATCATCGATGAGGATGGCATATTCTACAGAATTGGCCGGATCCTGAGTGTGGAGAGACTGTCATCGGTGATGGAAGATCGTTCCATCTCCATGCTTATTGGCTTTTTGTTGCTCACTTTGGTTCTTTCACCGATAGTCCTTGGTAACCCGGAATCGACCTTTGATGTTACCGAATATGCTGACAACGATTCCAAATTCATTCAGACCGTGCTAGTAGGCCAGAATACTTTCACCGAGCAGGGAGAGCCCGGCTACTATGTTGTCGAGGGCGAGAATTTGGGCAGATACGATGTCGTAATGGAGATTGATGCTGTCGAGACCCAATTGTCGGATGACAACATCAGCGCTTCCTGGTTAGGGAGTCTGCCATACATAATTCGTACTCAGGTGGTACTGGCTCAGACGTTCGAAGACAGTGGCTACGTACCTTCGGTTATTGACCCTATTTCCGGGATTCCTCTGTCCGAAGCCGACATCTACCATGTTCTGGAGGACGTGTATCGTAATGGAACCCGCAATCTGGACGGAACATTCTACATTTCACCTTCGGAGGCCAGAGAAACCTATCTTCTCGAAAACGGTAAACTGACGATGGTCCGCGTCTGGTTTCAGGTTCTGCGTCCTGATGACATGTACGGGGCCATGAAAGATCAGAAAAAGATACTGGACGCTACAGTTGTTGATCTGAATCAGGTGGATGGCGTATCTGCCCAGGTAGCCGGCCTCAGCTACGAAAGGTACGTTTATGTTCTGGAGATAACGGACAGTTTTCAGGAAAGCCTGGTGGTAGCCATAATTCTTGCCTTCTTCATTGTTCTTGTGGCGCTCAGGGACCTGAAATTGAGTATCATAACCATCATGCCGGTAGTGGCGATAACTATCTGGTTGAGAGGAGGGATGGTATTGACGGACACCTCGATAAATCTTGTCACGGTTCAGATTTCGAGTCTAGCAATAGGATTAGGTGTTGACTATGCCATTCACATGGTGCAGAGGGTGCGTGAGGCTAGGGCCGAAAGTCCCCATGCCAGCCAGGAGGAGTGGATGTCCGAGGCTCTGGACGAGACTGGTAACAATGTCGCCATGTCCGCTTTCACTGATTTCGTCGGATTCATGGTCCTTACCTTGTCAATAATGCCTCTTTTCGTCACGTTTGGCATGATTATGGCCATCATGATTACATTGTCTTTTGTGGCTGCCGTGATAATGCTTCCTGCCTTGCTGTATCAGTTTGGCGATCTTGAAGGAGAGGCCCCCCCTCCGGCACCATCCGTGGATTCTCAACCGGAAAAACCTCTTTTCGAGAGAAAACATAGATTGGCAAAGAAGATACGGAAACGCCGTCTTCCAGATTCAAATTAGAATCCGCTTCTCTTGAATTTCTTGTCGAGTTCTGCAGGTGTTATCGTCATCACCGTAGGCCGTCCGTGGACACATGCATAGGGATTTGAAATCGATTCCATTTCTCTTATCACGAATTCCATCTGCGCCATGGTCAGCTTGTCTCCAGCTCTGAGAGCCGAATGGCAAGCCACAGTGTACATCATGTACTGGTGCCTTTCCTCCGCGGACTTCATTGAACCGCTTTCTACCACATCATCTATGGCTTCCCTGATTCGTTCCGGTTCTGAACCGGCCAGCAGTGCTGGAACGCTTCTTATCATGAAGGAAGACGGTCCGAACTTTTCTGCATCAAACCCCATTTCGGTTATTTGGGTCAGCATCGGTTCAAAGGCAGTTGCCTCGCTCCTCGACAATTCTAGAGATATGGGTTTCAATAACTCTTGCTTTCCTATCCTAGAGAATTGAGCTTGGCCCTTGAGCCTTTCATACATCACTCTTTCGTGGGCGGCATGAAAATCAATAATGTACAGTCCTTCAATTCCCATAGCCACAATGTACTTGTTTTCGATCAGTGACAACGGTCTCATTGAAGGCAGGTTTGTCTCTACGCTCTCATCATCTTGAACTCCGACTTCGAATTCCTGCTGTAGCGAATCAATATTGCTGGCTTGAACTGCTCTGCTTTTTGATGAGACTCCGCCCAGAGGCGTTCCGAATATAGAATCGGTTCTGGCCTCATCAAGATTGACATGTGAGATTAGCGCCTGCTCGGCCAGAACATCCTTGATAATTTTCCTTAATTCCTGATTGACCCTTTCCTCCTGTGCAATTCTTACTATTGTCTTAGCAGGATGGACGTTGACGTCAACATCGTTTGGTGGAATCTCCAGAAACAGAGCCCCTATCGGGAAATGACCATCATGTAGCAGGCTTCCATAAGCGCCCCTTATAGAGTAGCAAATATTTCTGGCCTGTACTGGCCTTCCGTTGATGTGCAGATAGATTCCCGACATGGTCTTTCTGGAAACTGCAGGCCTGGTCAGATAGCCACTGACTTTCAGTCCTCCCTCTTCACCTTCAATCTCGATTAATTCTCTTGCAGCCTCACGTCCCAGCAAAACCCCTATTCTGGTCTTGAGATCAGAGCCGGGGGCATCTATCAATTTTCTTTCGCCATGAACTAGATTAAAGGCCACATCCGGTCTTCTGATGGCTTCAACGGTAACCGTCTTTACAATGTGTTGCAGTTCGGTTGAAACCCTTTTCAGATGCTTTGATCTCGCAGGCGTGTTGAAGAAGAGATCAGCGACTTCTATGTTGGTACCCTTTGGGGTGGCATGGTCTTCTGCCTTTAGATCATCGTTCCCCTCGATGGTTATTCTGGTCCCGACTTTGCTTCCCTTTTCTGCAGTGGTTATCCTAAGTCTCGAGACCGATGCGATTGAGGGCAGGGCTTCTCCTCTGAATCCCGATGTCTTGACGGCGTTCAAGTCATCGAAAGATCGAATCTTTGACGTTGAATGTTTTTTGAACGCCAGCACAGCATCTTCCTGATCCATGCCCTGGCCGTCGTCCTGAACAATTATCAATGCTGTTCCTCCCTCTTCCACCCTTATTCGTATATTCTTTGCACCTGCATCCAGTGAATTCTCTACTAGTTCCTTGACCACAGACGCCGGTCTTTCAATTACTTCCCCGGCAGCAATCTGATTGATTGTCTGGTCATCAAGAATTTGAATATTACTCATTCCAGATAATGCAAGGGATATGGTTAAATGAAGTTATATTCGATAATGCGGAAGCTTTAAAAAATAGATGCAATCTAAACAACTCATGGATGTAGCACAGCTCAAACAGTATTCGCAATATTTCGGATTTGGATGTTTAGCACTTTATTTAGGTCTACTTTTTTTCCCACTGGCTACTGGTGATGATTTCAATTTTCCAGCATTAAAAGAGATTATTGCTTTCATCGGAGCATTTTTCTTGGGCATGTTCGTTTCTGACATGAAGAAGTAAGTATATTCCTTCGACAGAGAATGTTTATATTCGAGTCCAAACACTTTGGTATAGAGTGATGTTTTATGGATCGAATAGAGGGCATGAAATGGTTGGTTTTGCGAAATTATTTTTCAATTTCTAATAATTCACTTTCCCGAGCCAAATAAATTCCCTATTCCCTTGAATGTACCAGTCACAGATCCTATCAAAGAAACACCATATCTATCTGAAACGAAATGGGCTATGACCAAGTATACCGAAGCTCCAACCACTTGCAGTGGAAAACTTTCAGGTATCCCCATAAATCCAATCTCACCAAACTCATGTATAGATTTCA
>CAZXZT010000021.1:2485-12814 GCA_964645695.1 uncultured archaeon | reverse complement strand
AATAAAAATTGAAAAACCAGAGATAGAAAAATGGATCGAATTCTTTGAAATGGAACCTTTGGAGGGGCGTGTTTGTCGCAATCTTTCAAGGGGACAACGACAGAAAGTTATGCTAGCTGCAGCCTTTATTTCTCAGACTGAACTTCTTTTTCTGGATGAACCATTCATAAATCTCGACCCTATTGTACAAACAAAAGTGAGAGACTGGCTAGTTGAATTTGTAAAGAAGGGAGGCACAGTATTTCTCAATACGCATTTGCTCGAAAATGCACAGAGACTTTGTGACAGAGCTGCTATAATTCATGAAGGAAAAATACAATCACTTATCACTTTAGAAAAATTGACTCAGCAAAAAATGGATTTGGAAGAATTGTTCCATGAAATAGTACTATGAACAGACTCATAATCCAGAAAATGTTACTAGAAGAGATAAGATTGAACACCAGTTTTACTAGTGGTAGGGGATTCTATTCCTTCCCAGTTCTGGTTGTTCTGGTCGGTCTTCTCGCAATTTTCTTCTCCGATGAAATGATTGCAGATATGGGATATTCAGGCTTTCTTGAATCCTGCCACATTGCCATTCTGTTTTATGGCGTCTTTACAGGTTTTCTAGCTTTTTTTGGTAATGATTTCTTAGAGAGAATTTTTGGATACCTAGGCCTAATTATTGGTTTGCCTTCCACACAGCCGATAAGTCAAAGAAAGATGACGCTATTATATTTTATCAAGGAGATAATATTTTACTCGATTTTCACTCTATTACCTGCCCTGATTGGAGCATTGATAGGCGCATATTCGAATGGTCTTGATTTGATAAGCATAGCAAAATTTGGATTGTCCTTATTCTTGTCCTTTATTACGGGATTGGCCTTCGCTTATCTCGCTTCCAGTTTGTACCGGATTTCCTTACCAATGGCGATTTTTGGAGGTCTCTTTTCAATTCTAACGTATGGATTCCTAATCAAGGATTTCCTGATAACCCCTGGACTGGATTGGTACATCACTGGAAATAAGGGGATGCTAGTTGCTGGAATAATACTTCCTGGCCTCATATCAATTATATCTACTGTACTCATCCATGAAAACTACGAACCCAAGGTTATACCGAAAATTGGATATAGAGACCGACTTGGTGAATATACCAAAAAATTCGAATGGTCAGGATGGATGTCGACACCTGTAATTGTGTCCAAAGAAAGAATAGACCTCCAACGAAGCAAGACTGGCACGAAAATGTTTTTTTCTTTTGCGTTCCCTCTAGGGATATTGACATTCATGAACTGGTTTATTGACAAGGGACTTCCAGTCCAGATCGATTTCAATTCAATTTTCTATGGTGTGATGATTGGATTTTTTGGAACCATGCTTTATTCCTGGTTAAATACCATAGATAGTCCGAACTTTTACGCAACTTTGCCCGTGACTGTCTCAGAGGTAATACGGGCTCGACTCGTTCTGTTCATGACAATTACCTGGTGGATTCCTTTACTGTTCATGTCCCTAATTGCTTACATGAGTTCAGAATTGAATTTGCTTCCCATTGGAATAATAGTCATGATTGCTGTCGGAGTATACATCGTAAATTATACTGCATGGACTACTGGACTAAGAACCAATTCCGCATTATTCGATACCACTGTATTTATCAAATTTTTCTTCGTATCTGTTCCGCCCATGATTGCAATGACCATACTGAGTTTAGCCATAAATCACAGGCCGTCTGTAATACTGATAGCCTTAGCAACAATCTGTGGACTTTTGGCCTTGATGAGCATTTTTTTCTACAACAGAATTGAAACTAAATGGAAAGAAGGAGCATTTGATTAGTTTTCAGTATCAACCATATTGCGATAATCGGCTGAAGGTATGACCTTGAGAGGACCATCGAATTCCTGCGCGTCAAATTCGGAATTTAGAATGGACAAAGAAATTGCTAGTGCCGATACTTCGGAGTGAGGCTGAGTTCCTATTGATATATTGTAATCAGCAAATTCAAAGGTCCATGGCGGAACCTTTTCAGCACCAACTACAAATAAAATAGGGGATTTTTCAGCCTTCAATTCATTCACAACATCGTCAAAAGGTAGACCGAACATAGTCAAATGAATTACTCTCCCTTTCCAGTTTTTAGCAATTTCTTTGGGATTTGAAACCGTTTCAATGATAAAATCACCTCCAAATTTCCTAACAACCTCATTGACAGTTTTGAGAACGCGACTATCAGGCTTGGATATGTAAATCTTAGAAGCTCCGAAAGCTCTGGCGGTTAAAGCCACATGAGTAGTAATTCGCTTGTCACGCTCAGGACGATGACCAAGCCTCAATACATGAAATTGACCCATTTGAAAAATATTATTCTTTAGTGGTTAAACTCTTCTCTTCTACTCTTTCACGAATACTGTCATGCACTAGGAGACCAATAAAGGCTAGGATTATACCTGAAAGAATATACTGAACATTATTCGAGTCAAAATTATCCTGAACAAATATATCATTGACAATCTCGACAATACCTGCAGTTATCAATCCCATACTAGCCACTGTGAAAATGAAGCGCACTATATTTATGTTGAAGATACCGTCACGGAGATACGCATCAATTGTCCGTGATATTTCTATAGTAACCACAGACGCTAGAAGAAGAAGAAGAACGCCGTCGAGAGACAAAAAGGCAAGTACCATAGCCAAAACTCCCTGTGCCGATACTTCCTGCATCTGGTCCAGGCCCCTAGTAATCCCAACAATCATTAACAGGACCGCGATCAACCAAGCATACGAATAGAAAGAAACGCGCTCGCTAGTTACCGTAAGCAATTCTGTATAGAAATTCCTCAGACCTTCTTCCCAGCCGGCCACCTTTACTAGCATATATCCTCCAAGAACAACCCATATCGCTCCTCCAGCAATTTCTGAAAGACCAACCCAGGTCAATAATCCATATACCAGTGCAACCAAAGCTATTGGAAAGATAAACTGTCTCTGGATTTTGGGATCCTCCATTTTGTGTATTATGGTATACAACGTGTCTTCAATCGGTCTTGATTGCTGAACCACCACCATCTGAGTGGAATCGATACGCAGACGGGAGCGTATGATAGGCTCCAGTTCCCGGTCCTCGGCACCGTCACTAATCAGGATTGCTCTAGTTGACTTGGTCTTGACAATAACTTGATCCAAAGTATTAGCTATCTTCATGTCGGACTTAGTACCAACTCTGACGTCCCCACAGATAGTGACAACCTCTACTTTCATCTCATCATCAACTAACTGGTCATAGGTTCTAACTGCGGCAAGCATTGTATTGGTGTCGCTTTCTTCCGGATCTGCAAGACCCAGTTCCAATGCCGCTTTTACATTGGCCTCCCTGCCTATAACTGGACTTCTGATTCCAGTCTTGCGACCCAAATCATTGTCCCGGTCAATGGCAATAACCAGCAATCCCATGCTACTAACTTGTTTGTCGAGTATTTAATTGTTACTTTCGCACCATTCTTTAAATATTAGCATTTATGACGCCAAATCTACCTCTAGGGTGATACATGGTTGAGTTCAAAACTGTAATAGCAGATCCCAAAGCCAAAATGGCCTATCAAAAGGTTCTTTCTGAAGAAAAATCTAATGCTCTAGTAAGCAAGGCTATTGGAGAAGAAATAGATGGAATATTCCTTGACCTACCTGGATATCGTCTAAAGATTACAGGGGGGTCTGATAGCTCTGGTGTTCCCATGAGAGGAGACATTAATGGGAATCAGAGAAGAAAATTACTTATGAGAGACTCAGTTGGTTTCAATCCTGTCAAGGACGGGCAGCGTAAACGTAAACTCATTAGAGGAAAAAACCTGAGCGGTGATATATCGCAGATAAATCTGAAAGTAGTTGAATACGGGCCAAAATCCATAGAGGAGTTGTTGAAAACAGAGGAGGCTTAACCTTGACCAAGGGGCCCCAAGCCGAAATAAATATAGGAATGGTGGGGCACGTTGATCACGGGAAAACCACCTTGACTCAGGCATTAACTGGAAAATGGACTGACCAGCACAGTGAGGAAATGAAAAGAGGAATCTCCATAAAACTAGGTTATGCTGATGCTGACTTTTATCGAATCAGTATGAAGAAAGGTAGAGAATATTATACTTCAGAACCTGACAGAAAAGAGTACAAAGGGGGGAAATTAGAACATCTCAGAACCGTGAGTTTTGTAGATGCACCTGGGCACGAAACACTCATGGCAGTTATGCTGAGCGGAGCTGCAATAATGGATGCTGCAATATTGATAATAGCTGCAAACGAAAAATGTCCCCAGCCCCAGACTAGAGAACATCTTTCGGCTCTTGAAGTAATGGGGTTTGACAAATTTATTGTAGTTCAAAACAAAATTGACGTATGCTCCAGAGAAAGAGCCATGGAATCCTATGAAGAGATCAAACAATTCTTAAAAGGTTCACGTCTGGAGAATTCACCAATTATACCTGTATCAGCACATCATAATAGAAACATAGATTTACTCATACAGACTATAGAAAATACATTTCCGACCCCTCAGAAAGATCTCAAAAATGATTTCCAGATGAATGTAGCTAGATCATTTGATATAAACAAACCTGGAACGTTTCCGAAGAATATCAAGGGAGGGGTGTTGGGCGGTACTATCAGTAGCGGACAGATTAAAATTGGAGATAAGTTAGATATTAGACCAGGTAGAAACACAAAGAAAGGACTGGAACCAATAAATGCTAAGGTCGAGAGCCTGCATAGCGGAATCGCAAGAAAGAATTTGGGCCCGGGGGGGCTTGTTGCAATAGGCACCAGCCTAGACCCTTCAATAACAAAATCCGATGCGCTACTAGGTAATGTGATTGGAAAACCTGGAAGCTTACCACCAGTCTGGGAACGGTTAAAAGTCAAAGCGACCCTACTTGACAGAGTAGTAGGTACCAAGAATATTCAAGATGTCGAAGAATTGAAAACCAAAGAACCTCTGGTAATCACTGCAGGTACAAGAACGACTGTTGGCATTCCTGTAACCGTCAAAGGCAATACAGTGGATATGAAACTTTCAATTCCTGTGTGTGCTCCTGTTGGACAAAGAATTGCTTTGAGTAGACAGGTAGATGGAAAATGGCATTTGATAGGATATGGAATCATTAATTGATGAAGACTGTTTTAGTTGATACGAATATTATATTATGGACTTTTAAAGGTGGGCCAGATTTCAGAGAAGCTATAGGTGATGTCGCACCCGGTTACGACATTGCCGTACCAAGCTGTGTCATAACCGAGCTAAAAAAAATAGATACACGAGAATCTAGGGGGGCACTAAAACATTGCAAGAAAATAAAGACAATAGACATAGGCCAAGGATATGCTGACAAAATGCTGGTGGCTGCTTCCGAAAGGGGTTATATTATAGCAACCAACGACCGAGAATTGCTTGAAGAACTGAGGAAAAGAAAGATTAGCGCATTGAGAATAAGAGGAAAGAACAAATTAATCTCAACAGGAGGTGAATTGATTTGAAACGAAATAGGATACCTGACTTGCCCCGATCTGATCTTACATCACAGGAATTACAGAGGAAAAGGGAACTGATGCTGGAAGAAGTCGGACAAATTCCAATTGACGGAGGAAAAAACCTGATTGAACTTATGAATGAATTCGCGAATTCGAGTTTCCAAGCTAGGAACTTGGGCAGAGCTGCACAACTGTACTACAAACAGGCCCTCTCAGGAACTGGAATCATATGGTCCCTAGCAGGAAGCCTGTTTGGAGCCGGACTCAGGCAGATAACAATCGATGCTGTCCGTAAAGATCTGGTTGATGTCCTGATCTGCACAGGTGCGTTGTTTGAACAAGACATGATGGAAGCCTTAGGACACAAACACTACATATGTGGAGTGGAACAGGACGACCAAGAATTGCAATCGCTGGGTATAGACAGGGTCTACGACCACTTACTAGATGAAATGGGGCTCAGACAGGTGGATCTAACTTTCAAACAAATCGCGACCGAAATGTCCGAGGGACATTATTCCAGCAGAGAATTCATGGAATTTGCTGGAAGGTGGTTGGCAAACACCAAGGGCACTAAGGACAGTGTGATGCAAGCAGCATACGAGAAAAAAACACCTATTTTTATTCCGGCAGTCAACGATTCTTCTATAGGACTTGGATTAGCCATGCACCAGAAGGAAAATGAAGAAATGAGTAGCATAGACTCGATTAAGGATCTTAGGGAATTAGCATACCTCAAAAGTAAATGTGGAGACACCGGAATTATTGTTGTTGGAGGAGGTGTGCCGAAAAATTATTCGCAGGACGCAGTAGTAGTCGCCGAAATGCTAGGCTATGATGTTCAAAAGCACAAATTTGGAATACAGATAAGTACAGCAGATGTACGGGATGGAGGACTATCAGGTTCGACTCTAAAAGAAGCAATTTCCTGGGGCAAAAATGACAAGGAGATCGATGAAGTAATGGTCTGGGGAGAAGCAACGGTCTGCTTTCCACTACTAGTTGGATATGTCTACAACAAATTAGGAAAAAAAGGCAGAGAAGGCAGACAATTGGGAAATATTTTCAAATAGAAATAATATAAATACGATACTGAATATAAATTTACAGAAAGAATAAACATGAAAAAAGGATATAGGCAACAGTTACCAGACAGGGATCCACAGGAAACTGACGAATGGATAGAGTCTATTGAATCTGTTATAGATATGAAAGGGCAAGAAAGAGCGCGCTACCTGCTTCAGACCTTGATTAGAGAAGCTAGGGATCGGAACATATCAATACCTCTTTTGACAAATAGTCCTTACGTGAACACCATACCGCCAGAATCCGAACCAGATTATCCTGGAGACGAAGTCATCGAAAGGAAGATTAGGCGCATCATTAGATGGAATGCGGCGATGATGGTTTCCAAGGCCAATAAAAATTTTTCAGGAATTGGAGGGCACATATCGACATATGCTTCGGCTGCAAGTCTTTATGAGGTAGGATTTCACCATTTTTTCAAAGGAAAAGACAACGGAATTGGAGACTTCATATATTTTCAAGGACATGCCTCACCCGGCATATACTCAAGAGCCTTCATTGAAGGCAGACTGACTGAAGAGCAGTTAGATCATTTTAGGAGAGAAGCTTTTGGAAAAGGACTTTCCAGTTATCCACATCCTAGGCTAATGCCCGACTTCTGGGAATTTCCGACTGTCTCTATGGGGCTAGGACCAACAAACTCAATTTACCAAGCTAGGTTCCTAAGATATCTGAGCGAAAGGGGAATAATAGATACCTCCCAAAGCAGGGTCTGGGGTTTTCTAGGTGACGGGGAGTGCGATGAACCTGAGACACTGCATGCACTGCACCTAGCACATAGAGAAAAACTGGACAATCTTACTTTTGTAGTTAACTGCAATTTACAAAGGCTGGATGGTCCCGTTAGAGGTAACGGCAAGATTATTCAAGAACTAGAAGCCATTTTCAGAGGTTCAGGATGGAATGTTATCAAAGTGCTGTGGGGCAGGGACTGGGATCCATTACTTCAAAAAGATGAAATGGGGCATCTTCTACGTAAAATGGAAAGTACAGTGGATGGGGATTACCAGACTCTGGCAGCGTCCTCTGGAGATTATATCCGCAATAATTTTTTCGGACCAGAAACTGAACTGACCAAATTGGTAGAAGACCTGGACGACAAAAGGCTTACCAAACTGAGAAGGGGGGGGCACGACTCATTGAAACTTTATGCCGCCTATAAGGAGGCTGTAAATCATAAGGGACAGCCAACTGTTGTCCTTGCAAAGACAGTCAAAGGATGGGCCCTTGGAAAAGGATTCGAAGCTCGCAATATGACTCATCAGAAAAAAGACCTAGGAAAGTCAGACTGGCAATACTTCAGAGATTTACTTGAGATTCCTTTTACAGATTCTGAGCTAGAGGAGATGCCATACTACAAGCCGGTGGCTGACAGCGAAGAAATAAGATATCTAATGGAGCGCAGAAAAGAACTGGATGGCCATTTGCCCAAAAGAAAAGTGGCCTACAGCGGGTTCAAAATGCCAAACAGGGTTGCCTTCACGGAATTTGACAAAGGAACTCCAGAAAATCAAGAGGTTTCCACGACAATGGCGTTCGTTCGTCTCCTGCGAAATCTGATGAAAGACAAAAAGATAGGGAATTTGATAGTTCCAATCGTTCCTGATGAAGCAAGGACGTTTGGGATGGAGGCGCTTTTTACAGAATTCAAAATATATAATGCTCAAGGGCAGATATACACTCCCGTAGATTCAGAACTACTTCTTAGTTACAAGGAATCGGAAAGCGGACAAATACTGGAAGAAGGAATATCTGAAGCAGGGGCAATGAGTAGCTTCACGGCCGCCGGAACTGCGTATGCTAATGTTGGTAAACCGACAATCCCATTCTATATCTATTATTCCATGTTTGGTTTTCAGAGAGTAGGTGATCAAATATGGTGTGCCGCGGACTCAAGAGCGCGAGGTTTTCTTCTGGGTGCGACTGCAGGAAGAACTACTCTTAATGGCGAAGGACTGCAACATCAGGACGGGCACAGTCTGCTGACAGCAACCACGGTTCCAAACTGCATAGCGTATGATCCTGCCTTTGCGTATGAAATTGGAGTTATTATCAAAGAGGGACTGCGCAGGATGTACGATAACAACGAAGACCTGTTCTACTACCTGACTCTATACAATGAGAACTATCCCATGCCACCCATTCCCAGAAATTGTGAAAAAGGAATTATCCAAGGCATCTACAAGCTAAAAAGTACGAGAAACGCAGACCTGCGACTGATTGGAAGTGGATCCATAATGCAACAAATTCTCAAGGCTAGTGAAATATTGGATGAATTTGGCCTGAAAAGCGAGATCTGGAGTGCGACCAGCTTTGGAGGCCTGAGAAGAGATGCGTTACTCTGCGATAGATGGAATCTATTGAATCCCTCGAAAAAGCAAAAAATACCTTATGTCTCAGATGTTCTGGGAAAGAAAGAAATGATTACAATCGTAGCAACAGACCATATGAAAGCTGTCCCGGACATGATAGAAAAATGGGTACCTGGAAAATACGTTAGTTTGGGAACTGACGGATTTGGAAGAAGCGATACTAGGGAGAGTCTAAGAAAATTCTTTGAAATGGACGCTGACCATATAGCTGCCGCCGCAATCAGTACATTGCTTAGTGAAAGCAAGATAACGCAAACGAAAGCAGAAAAAGCATTAAGGACGCTAGAAATCAATCCGAACGCGAAAGATCCTTCAAGAGACTAAGCTTACATCATTCCAGGAGGCATTCCGCCCATGCCATCACCACCGTCTGATTCCGGTGCTTCTGGCTGCTTGGAAGCAATCACATCATCTATTCTCAGAATCATGGTCGCAACATCGGTCGCGCTACTAAGTGCCTGTGTCTTCACTCTGAGAGGCTCGACGACGTTCCGCGATCGCATATTGACTACCTTTCCTGTAAAGGCATCCAGACCTGCATGAGGATTCCTGCCTTTCTTGGTATGGGCCTTACGCAGTCCCATCAAAGTATCTATTACATCCAAACCTGCATTCTCGGCCAAAGTAATGGGAACCACTTCAATAGCCTGAGAGAAAGCCTCAATGGCCATTTGCTCACGTCCGCCTACCCGGGGTGCAAACTTTCTCAGTCTCAAGGCTAACTCAATTTCCGTCGCTCCTCCACCCGTAACTATTTTCCCATCTTGAAAGACTAGAGAGACTACACCTATGGCATCGGCCAAATTACGATCAATCTCGTCAACTACATGCTCACTTCCACCACGGACCAAAATAGAAACAGCCTTTGGATTCTTGCAATCAGTTACAAATGTCATTTCATCGTCTCCTATTTTCCTTACTTCTACGACTCCCGCAAATCCCAGATCCTGCTTGCTTAATCCATCTATATTGGAAACGACCCTTCCATTAGTTGCTCTAGCTAGAGCTTCTATATCTGATTTCTTAGCTCTGCGGATTGCCATTATATCATGCTTAGCAAGATAGTGCTGGGCCAAGTCATCTATGCCTTTTTGACAAATCAGGACGTTGGCTCCGGACTTGTGTATCCTGTTCACCATTTTCTTGATAGTCGACTCTTCCTGATCCAGAAAAGCCTGAATCTGAGAAGGGTCATTAATCTGGATTTTAGACTCTATCTCAGTTTTCTTAATCTCCAGAGGTGCATCAATCAGTGCTACCTTAGCTTTCGAAAGGCTCTTGGGCGAAGAAACTGAAAGATAGGGAAATAATTCTCCGCGTAGCAGGAGGTTTCTCTCGTTAGGTCGTTTGACGTGGCTGA
>CAZXZT010000021.1:0-2475 GCA_964645695.1 uncultured archaeon | reverse complement strand
CATCTATCAGTGCTACCTTTGCTTGCGACTGGCTCTTGGGCATTACGCTAGTTACCGGCTACTTGTCAATTATAATTCCTGAGACGAGTTCTGTATCGGATATGGAACCTCCCTGTTTCTTCTGAATCTTGATATTGTCACGATCTACCAATGTCGTCCTTCCGCGACCCTCTGCAACTAATTTGACTGATTGCACGGTCAAATCAGCCAGAAAACCCGCATGTGACTCCGAAGACTTTCCGGTCATTGACGTTATTGCAATTGCCTTCAATACAGATGTCTCGCTACGATGTACGGGCTTTGCGATTTTTGACAGAATAATGGCTGATTCTGTAGCTGCCCTGCGATATCCGTTCGAGATAGCCGTTGCATGTACTCCCTGCTCCAGCAGTTCCTCGGCATTCTTCAGAAGTTCACCAGCCAGAATTACAGCAGTAGTAGTTCCGTCACCGCATTCCGAATCTTGGGTCTTGGCAACCTCGACAACCATTTTAGCCGCAGGATGTTCAACTTCGACTTCTCTCAGAATAGTCACACCATCATTCGTGATTACTACATCCCCCATAGAATCAACAAGCATCTTGTCCATTCCCTTGGGACCTAATGTTGATCTCACAGCTTCAGCAATAGCCTTGGCGGCTGAAATATTGTTCTGAGTAGCCTTGCGTCCGCTATCCCGCTTGGTTCCTTCTTTTAATATCACAACTGGTGCATTTCCTGGTATCATATTATCACTGAACAACAATCTGAAAGGCCATTATATAAAAATAATCACAAAACACTCAAAAATAGAAGAGAAAGCAAGACTGTTAGCGTTATTGAACAAAAATTTACGCCACTATTTCCCAAAATACCTCTGTTTTCCAGTGTTGCACCGAGTAAAGAGTCAATAATACTTCCAAAAAAGCCAAAAAATGCAGAAATATACAGATAATTTATTTCAAAAGGCGAATAAAAGGGATGACTTTGCTCTATTGTTAATAAAAAAGCAGCAAAAGACAGCATGGACATTGAAACTGAAGACAATAATGAGGCAATTGTCCCTTCCAGTGAAATTCCACCATCCGTACCGGGGTCGACTGTCTTGCTTGGATCTGTTATCAAAACAGGATTTGGGGACAAAACACCAATCTCGCTAGCCATTGTATCTGCCGTTGCAGCTGCTATTGAGGTAGTAAAGGCAACTAGTGCCTGCTCTGGTTGCAAAAGACCCAAACTATATCCTACTGCCACTAGAGGTGGAACGATTCCATTGGATACTACATTAGATCCACCCCTGGTACCTGCACCGCTTTCCTCGACACCCAGAGCCATCTTGTAAACAATTGCGAATCTCGTGGCCAGAAAAGAGCTACCAACAAATATTAGAAGGAGCAATAACCAGCTCCAATGACCAAGTGTGCCTGACACAAAACAAATCAGAAATGCCAATGCGGAACCTCCCTGGTCAAGTACTCTCTTGTAAAAAGCAATACCTGCAATAAGGAGGCTAGTAAGGGCAACAACTACAATTGTTGAAGTATCTGGTACTAAAATCTCATCTAACATGAAACGGTCCTCACGGCATCATCAAAATAGCCTCTGAACTCTTTCTTTATCCTTTGCAGGCGTTGTTCGTCTACTGCCTCAACAAACATCCGGATTACGGGTTGAGTATTTGATGGACGCAAAAGGACCCAGCCTCCATCCAGCCAGATTTTAGCGCCATCTATTGTCTCTACCTTATATCCCTTGGTGGAGAAGAAATCAGTCAAATATTCATTTACCTTGAATTTGAGAGCGTCGGGACAAGGGAATTTCATTTCTTCGTATGGATATGACGGAATAGCATTTGAAAGATCGGACAAATTTTTCCCGCTCCCGTTAAGATATTCAGCCAGTTTAAGACTAAATATTATAGGATCATCAAATATGAAATCGGTTAATCCTGGTGCAAAGAAGTGGGCTGATATTTCCATTGCCAAAGCTGCGTTATGCTTTTTCAATTCCTCGCACACAAATACGTCTCCAACTCTTATCCAGATCAATTCGCCACCGATTTTGGGAATTTCATCCTCCAGAATCATGGAACAGGGTACACCGGCTAGAACTTTATTCGACTCAGGTGTTATCAAACTTCGTGCAACAATAATCCCTATTTTCTCTGGGGAGACGGGATTACCCTTATCATCCAGAAAGACACACCTGTCAGCATCGCCATCATATGCAACACTGAAATCAAAATTACCCTTCCGGGCCATTGATATCAATTCACCGAGATTCTTGGGAGCCGGTTCAGAAGGCCTGTTTGGAAAACTGCCGTCCGGTACATTATTTATACTGGATGTTTCGACACCAAACTTCTGGAACAATTCATCAATTATAATGCTACCGACCCCATTACCCGGATCTATCGCAATTCTCATTCCATCAAGATTGCCCATTTTAGACATCACAAAGTCTGTGTAATCATTCAACTCTTCATCGGTTGACAAT
>CAZXZT010000020.1:0-13339 GCA_964645695.1 uncultured archaeon | reverse complement strand
AGGTAGGTAGCAGCCCACGCTTTCTCGTAGAAAGCGTCGTTAGCAGTGTAATCAGGCCCCCATCCCGTTTCCGCTGCGTTCATGACCTCAGTGTAAGTCAACAACATAAGGATTGTGAATATGGAACCCACTCCTGTCAACCACCACTTGGGTTGCATGTATTCTTTGATTGCGTCCATTATTGCACCTGTGTAACGAAGTTTGCAATCAAAATTAAGACGACAAATACTGCAGTAATCGCAGGATACATTTTAGTGAAGAAATCAAAATTTGGACCAAACTCATCTTTTCCACCAAGTGTTATTCCATCCTCAATACCTTCTTCTCTCATCTTGTGATAAGCGAATACGTTCAATCCTAATACGATTAGACAAACTATGGTGTTCGCCATGGCAGTACTGGTGTCAGGAGCGTAAGAACCTGCGTTTGGTCCTTCTGGGATTACTTGATCGAAGGTTACATTAGCTCCGATAATAACCGACAATGTGAAAAAAGTGATTCCAAACAGTAAGATATGTCCAACGGGCCAGTTTCCTTTTGCACCGTGAGTTAACAGAATCAATCCCATTGAAACATAGGTAACAAAGAAAGCAGCCAGAACTCGATATGATAATGGAGTTGCTGCCGTTGGATCAGTCCAGTAGCTTCCTTCTTCGAAGCCAGAGATTATGGTGGTACCTCCAGCTCCAGCATAACCGTCTGCGAAAAACATATGATTTATGGTATAAACAATACCGATAAGTGATGAAACAATAATTGCATACTTAGCTTCATTTTTTATCCCAATTTCCATCTTAAAGCCTATACCTTCATCAACACCTTCTTCTTTCAGTAAGAAATATGCTGCAGTATAACATCCTAGAGCAATGACGGATGCAATTAGTGGATTGTTGCTTGCAGATTCATAGCCTCCCTGGAAAGGAGGGGCGAGAACAATTACTAAACAGGTGAATCCTGCAATGGTTGGTATCATTATGGTCCATTTTCCTCGGGCTCCTTCATTTAAAATCAACATAGTTCCGAGGACGGTACCGGCAACTAGTGCTCCTGCAACATAGAGTGTGCCTGCACCTCTACCGTAGGATTCATGGTCTGGGTCTGCATTGTTTGGAATCAGAGCAAAACAGTCATCTCCATTCACCACTGCACATGATGAAAAAAAGATGAAGTTTATCGCATATAGTGTACCTATTAGCGCTGAAATCAACAATAGGACCTTGGCTGGCGTGCTTTTAATTTGGTCGAACATGATGTCTCACCGGATGTCCATAACTATCCGTACTTAAATGAGAACGGTGGGACGTGAATTATGGCTTCAATAGCTCGATTATCGACTTCTTCTTGGGTTCGGCCTCTTCCTTATCGAGTCCCTGTTCCATGGCCAGCACAGCCTCGCCCTGCTCGACCGTAGTGATGCCATACTTCCTTCCCCATCTCTTCTTCCAGTATCTCAGGTTCTTTGGTGCGTCATACTTGCTGACGAACTGGCCCTTGACGTTTCTCGGGTGCCTCAGGTCGAATATTTCCCGTCGTAATTCATTCTTTTCCTTCTTTATCTGTAATTTGGTCCTTGTCATGCATCTACCTCGCAAATTGGTCTTCCGTATCGCTGAAAATAACTTTCAAGAATCGGTACACAGAACACAATATCGCTAGCTGATTAAAGGGTTGGGGCTAGAATGAAAAAATATGATCAGAAGAAAGTGGTGTATTCTTCGAAACTCTTCTTTTCGATGACTGGGACTTTAGCCTCTTCGGAAGGGAAACCGGTAACCAGTATCAGGAACGCCCGCTCGTTTTTGCCTCTCCCCAGAATACGGCGAAGGAAGTTCATGGGGCTGGGGGTGTGGGTCAGAGTCGCCAGACCGGCATTGTGCAGTGCAGTGATCAGCATCCCTGTAGCAATGCCCACAGATTCCGAAACATAGTAGTTCTTGGTTTTACTGCCATCTTCGTCCAGACTATAGGACTCTGCAAAAATGACGATCAGATAGGGCGCCACCTCGAGAAATGGCTTGTTTTCATCGGTTCCCAGCGGAGCCAGCGCTTCCAGCCATTCTTTTGGCGCCCTTTCACTGTAAAGCAGTTTTTCTTCTTCTTCCGCGGCCTTGCGGATGTCAGCTTTTGTATCGGGGTCCGTGACCACCGCAAAATGCCAGGGCTGGTGATTGGCACCGCTTGGCGCGCTTCCCGCGGTCTTGATGCAGTTCTCAATTATCTCTTTGGGAACTGACCTATCTGAAAAATCCCTGACTGTTCGTCTTCGCACGACGTCATCTAGGAATTCCTTCGATCTCTTCTGCATTTCCTCTATGGGATATTGCCTGTAATTGCTATGAGGTTCGAAAACAGGGCCGGCCATGGTCCATATCTGGTTTTTGAGATAAAAGGCTTTGTATTGAGAGGCCAATACGGCTGTGTGAGCGGGACGATTGACTGGAACGATTTCATCAAAGTCGATATGAGAGTCGGCAGGATAGTCGACGTCCTGGATTTCCCGGAAGCCCGGAAACCTGCTTACATCCTGACTGTGGACTTTGGTCCACTGGGAACCCGCAAGACATCTGCACAGATCACGAACTACACGAAAGAGGAATTGCTGAACAGAGATGTTGTCACGGTCTTTAATTTCCCGCCTAAGCAGATAGGTCCTGTCATGTCTGAGGTCCTGGTTCTGGGAGGTGTGGAGGAAGACGGTACCGTTCGTCTTTTGAAACCGGACCCTGATTGCGAGCTAGGAAGTCGTGTTGCATGAACCCATATCTTGCTCTGACCAGGCCTGGAAATATGATTCTCACTGCAGTGGCAGTAGTTGCTGGGGCATTCGTTGCGGTCGGAACTGATATCTCAGATTTCCAAACCGAAGTAGCTCTTTGTTGCTTGTGCTCAATGATGCTGGTTGGTGGAGGCAATGCCCTGAATGACTACAATGACAGAGAAACTGACAGGGAGAACCACCCCGACCGACCCATCCCCTCCGGGGCCGTCCCTGCAGATACTGCAATGGCATATGCACAGGCGCTACTAGCCTCGGGGCTTCTGATACTTCTTTTTGCTATTGAGAACAAAATGCCTTTTGTTGTCGCCCTGCTTGGAATATTACTGCTGATAGCCTACGAAAATGGCCTGAAGGCTGCCGGAATCACTGGCAATATTACTGTCGGCCTGATGTCAGGAGCAGTATTCCTGTTTGCAGGGATGGCGGTCAACGACCCGGGGCCCACCCTCTGGATGTTTGGACTGGCTGTGTTTGCCACGATAACCCGGGAGATAATCAAGGATATTCAGGATTTGGAAGGCGACCGGGATCGGCGTACTCTGCCGTCCAGTATCGGAGTCGGGAATTCCATGATTCTCGCTACGGTGGTCCTGCTAACTGCCATCGGCCTCAGCTACACTGCAATGAGTCAATTCGAAGGCAGGGGCTCGGACGCCTATCTGGGAGGAATAACTCTGGCCAATGGAATGATGCTGTTTGGAATCTACAACGCGAGGCAGGAGGATTATTTCGCAGGTCAGAAAAATATCAAACAGGGAATGGGGATTGCTATGGTGGCGTTCATCGTAGCCGCAGGCCTGGGATAGTATATTTTTTGTAAGGTTATATTAATATATGTGCATTTATACATATAATTAATGAATAGCCTGGTTTTCAAGGCCCTTGGAAACGAAACGCGATTGAAAATAGTCCAGACCCTGCTGATCAAAGAACACAATGTTACGGATCTGACCCGTATTTCCGGCAAGGATCAGACGACCGTGTCCCGGCACCTTGCCACTTTGTCAAATGCCCAGATAGTCAGGCAGAAAAGGATTGGAAGAAACATATTCTACAGTATAATGGACCCCAAAATGAAAGAATGGCTTGAATTGACGATAAGTATAAAAAGAAAAAATGAAGATTCAAGCGAACTGAGGAGCAGAATTCAGAATTTCCTGAACAAGCAGAGGAATGACCATCATGAATGAAGAACTGAAGGAGCTTAATGAAGAAAAATTGGTGCGTTTGAAAACGCTCAGCCACAGGTTAGATGAGGCCATTGCAATACCCGGCACTGAACGCAAAATAGGAATTGATCCGATAATAGGACTCATTCCGGGAGGGGGTGATTTTGTTGGAGGAATGCTTTCGCTTTACATCATGCACGCCGGTATCGCAATGGGAGCCTCAAGAAAAGATATTATCCGGATGTTTGGCAATGTGGCCCTAGAATTCATCATTGGATGCATTCCCATCGTGGGAGATCTGTTCGATGCGACCTGGAAATCAAACCAGAGAAATGTAAGACTGATTGAGAATTCAGTAATGAGTGAGGAGAAAAACACCGTATTCGGATACGTATTGATTGGAGTCCTGATTGCGACTCTGGCCAGCGTGATTGTCCTCGCATTCATGCTATTCGCATGAAATACCGGAAATATCGAGAGGGTAGCCACTATTCAGTAGCCAAAAAATGATTCGCTACTTTGATTATGCTTTGCCGAGAATGCGGTACATTCCGGTGCCACAAGTGCCGCATGTTCCCTTCATTGCTTTGCGACCATTCTTCATTGTGACTTCGCTTCCGTTACCTATCTCTCTCTTGGCTTTGCACTTTACGCAATATCCTTCCATACTCTACAAGCGAAGAATCGTCGATATAAAGCAACCGGCAGGGTAGTTTAGCGTCAATGATGGCCAATCAATGTCGTTAGGAACACTAGAATCATGCCCAGAATTACAAACAGAGTGGGCGATTCGTTTTCGTGTTCGTGACTGTGAACTTCAGGGAGGACATCGACCGTTGCAACGTAAATGAAAGTGCCTGCTGAAAACATGAGCGCAAGGCCTATGTTATCGTCGGTGGCAAAGGAAGTGTCCTTCAGTGCGAAGAAGGACAGGACCGCGACCAATGGGGACGAAAGAGCGAACAGAAACAGATACAACTTTGATTTTGCATTATCGATTTGAATATGCCTCAGGAAGGAAGATAGGCCGAAAGCCGCTGGCCCCTTGTGAAGCATGATTGCTACAAAGACTATCAGACCGGTCTCGGTGCTACTGGAGACCGAGGCGCCAACCGCAAGACCGTCAGCGGCAGCATGAACCATCAATCCAACTGTGGCTGAAAGTCCCAGAAGATCCTTGTCTTCATCATGATGAACTGCATGCGGAAGGCCAAATATTTCCAGTAAGAACATCAGAACAAATCCGATTAGGATCACAAGCCCTATTGTTGAAGGTTCGATATGGCTTTCCTCTTCTTCATGACCTTCAAAAATTTCTAAAGCTTCGGGAATTATTACGAGAAACGCAGAACCAATCAAAACTCCTGCTCCTATGGCTGTTAATTGTTTTAGACGATCTGATGATAATTCTAAAGTTAATGGTACATAGGCAAATGCTGCAACTGCAAAGAACATTATTGCGGCCAGTACAAAAATTAGCGTTTCGGGTTCCATTGTCACTTGGCGAATATCATATTATCCCTATTAAAAGCTTTGAATTCAAGCGCATTTCCACAAGGATCCAGAAAAAACATGGTGGCCTGTTCTCCGGGTTCTCCCTTGAAGCGAATATGAGGCTCTATGATGAATTTTATCCCAGACCTAGCCAGACGTTCGGCCAATTGGTTCCAATCATCCATCTCCAGAATTACTCCAAAGTGGCTAGCCGGAACATTATCGCCATCTACCGGATTGGTTTTGACCGTGTCAATCTCATCAACCAGATGTGCGACTACCTGATGACCGTACATATCAAAATCTATCCATCTGCCAGAACTGCGACCCTCTTTGCATCCTAGAACCTTCGTGTAGAATTTCCGGGTTTTTTCCAAGTCATCGACCGGAAATGCCAAGTGAAATGGACGCATGGCCAAGCAATAATGGGTTCTTTTTAGGCCTTTACTAATCTGAGAACTCTGCAACCATTCTCAGATATATGCTGAAAAACAGGAATACGGTCAGTATCACAAAGGCGACGGTCTTGGGTACAACGAATTTCAACATTCCCGTAAGGTCCACCTTATGTCTGAATTTCAACCATTCCCTATCTAAGATGACTATCGAAGCCGTGAAGAGAAGGAGCATCAGCCAGGTCAGCCATTGGAATCTGGGGAACAGGATGCCCCTTGAACCGGCAAAAAAGAGGTCTAGCACTATGAAAATGATTGAAAGGGTTGCCAAAAAACCTACAAAAGTAGCGTAGAAGGAAAGGCCCAAAGAGGTCAGGGCAAGCTCTTGATCTTCGTCTTTGGAGGTTATTCTTTGCCTGATCCCATACTTTAGAAAGGCGTAGTTTATCGTTGTAAAAAACAGGAGAAGCAGAAGCAGATAAGGTGCGGATCTCTGGTAATAATCTGTCATCGGCTTTTCCCAACCTGCAAAATCTCCTTCAAGTATGGACCTGTGCAGATTGTCGGCACCTTCCTGTGTTACGTCAAGGGATGTGAAGACCAGAACATATTCGTTACCGGGATTTACTATTATTCGTTGCCCGTGCAGACCTGAGGCCACGTAAAAACCGTCGTACGTCCACCACAGATAACCGTAATCTCCCGAGGGTCTTACCGAGTAGACAAACTGAACATTGTCTGGCATATGGCTGGATGTTGATTCCTGGACCCATACCTTCGATATTATCTGTTCATCGTTCCACAATCCGTCCTGCAGGAACAATTGACCTAGCTTGGCCATTTCTCTGGAAGTTAGATACAGGCCGAAGCCACCGTATGCCAGTCCGGAATCATCCTTACCCCAGGCTACCTCCTGGATTCCTAGAGGATTGAACAAGGATTCATTGGCAAAATCCGTAAATGGCATGTTCGACTGGATTTCTATTATCTGGGTAAGTATGGATGGTGCTTGCGAATCATAGACCCATGATGTGCCGGGTTCACGCGTCACCGGACTGTTGAGCACGTGAGTGGCTACTGACCCGGTGACTGGAGGTGCTAGAGTCGGATCCTCGCCGTAATCGAATCCGGAAGTCATGGTCAGGACGTGTCTTATCGTGACGCTTTGCTTTTCCGGAGAGTCGTTATCGAATGTCGTATTTGGAAAATAGCTGACGACGGTGTCGTCAACGCTACCTATTATCCCTTGATCTATGGCTATTCCGACCAGGGCCGAAGTGAAGCTCTTGGTGACAGAGTAGGTATTGAATTGTGTGCTGTAGGTGAAATCATGGTAATATCTCTCCCGGACTATTGTTCCCTGATCAACTACAATGACGCTGTTTGCCGGGTACTCATAATCATCTATATTTTTTAGCATCAGATCAAATTCGTCGGACATCTTGAACTGGGAATCTAGATTTGTCGGCCATCCATCATTTTCAAGATCGTATGTTTTCTCTCCCCCGTCCTCATAATATGAAAAAAGATCCCGGAAATGACCATTGTGGTAGACGGTCATTGAAAGAATGAGGACTACTGTGAAGGCAACGAATAACCGGTGTTTGTTTATCTCTTGCACGTTAATTCTCAATCTGGCACTTCCCGCAAAAAAGGATTATTGGCCACAGAGAATAACAAACTCAGCCTGGTAACTTGTGTGGCTTGGCCAGATTGCCTTCCATGAGCTTGATCTCGTCAATTCCGCTTATCAGTATCTTCGGGTCCGTTTCTAGCTTCGAGTCTGCTATCTTGCCTTCGTAGTCCAGTCTGGAAAGAATGTGTTTCATGCAATTTATACGGGCCTTTTTCTTGTTGTCGGATCTTATTATGGTCCAGGGAGACAAACTGGTGTTGGTCTCGAGAAGCATCTGGAACTTGCGCATGGTGTATTCCCCCCACAACTCCTGAGCTTGCATATCCACGGGAGATAATTTGTACTGTTTCAAAGGGTCCTTCCCTCTCTTCTCGAACCGTTTCAATTGCATCTTCTTTGAGACTGAGAAATACAGCTTGAACAGGATTATGCCCTCCTTGGTCAGAATCCGCTCGAAAACGGGTGCGTATTTCAGAAAACGTTTATGCTGTTCATCAGTACAAAAACCCATGACGGGTTCGACCATTGACCTGTTGTACCAGCTTCTGTCAAAGAGTACGATTTCGCCTGCCGATGGCAGGTGGTCTGTATAGCGCTGGAAATACCATTGTGTTCTCTCCCGATCACTGGGCTTCTCCAAAGCCACGACACGAGCGCCTCGGGGGTTCAGGTGTTCCCGGATTCGCTTTATCGTACCGCCCTTTCCAGCTGCGTCACGACCCTCAAACAGCATGACTATTCGTTGCCCTGTCTTTCTGACATGGGTTTGTAATTTCAAGAGTTCGATCTGCAGTTTGTGCTTCTCTTCCTCGTACTCGATGGTTGCCTTGGGAATCCACACCTGGACCTTCTTATCGGATCCTTTGGAATTCTTGTTCTTCAGGGCTTCGCCTTCAGATAACTTAACCTTCTTCGAGACTGTCACGGGAAAGCCTGATTATGGGCTTGAATATAATATTTATTATTTTGAATGCTTACTCAGAAAATCCCAAATAATCTGAGCTGTGTCCACAGTACCTCCATTGCCCAAACCTCCTGAATAGGCGTCGTGGGTTCCTGCATGAATCGTAACTAAGGCTACTTCAGCTCCATTGGTACATTCTGTAAATCCTTGAATATTATAATATAAGGATTCTTCGTTTCTATCTGGAAACGTGCCTGAACATTCATTCATTTCTTTCCAAAGATACAGATTTTGAATTGCGCCTGTGTTCCATTTGGTTCCGCCATCGGAAACGCCTAGAACATAATCAAACACAACACCTGTTGCCATTAAATTAGAATAATGCGCAAGTTCATCAAGAAAACCGTGAACCTCCATTACTGGAATGGGGGAATAACTAGGTGATTTATCGCCTATGAAATACATTGCAACGCATGCAACTGCTGTGATTACATCCGATGCTTCATTAGCAAGAGCTTGAGACATAGCGCAACCATTAGACCAGCCCGTAAGATAAACTCTATTGGAATCGATTGGGAACTCTTCCTGAGAATGGCTAATCAGAAAACGAATGAAATTTACATCATTGATATCGTTGTCTTTAGCATCTCCACAACATACGCCAAAATTCCATGAGTCCCCGTATCCTTGAGGAAATAGGACAATTGCGTTATTCTCCTCGGCTATTTTGTCCATCCCCGTATGATTCATTTGATTATGGCTATTTACTCCGAATCCATGAATGTCCAGTAGAAGGGGTACTGAGATTGTTTCATCGGTGCTATCTGGAACATAGGTCAGCCAGCACCTTTCAAACCCTTCATAATCCATGCATTCTTCTCTCAATCCACGAAAAAAAGTGTCGTTGTTTTCTACAGGAGAATCCTCAGGGGTCTCTTCAACAGTCTGATTTGTATCTGATTCATCTTCTTTTACTTCGAGGGCAACGGACGCTGGTTCGTCCACATTATAAATGAAAAAATAACCATAGGTACCGCTTGCCCCAGCTATTAAGAGAACTATAGCTAAAAGCAGGGTAGTTTTTTGCATTTATATTTCTAATGATGGGGAATATTCGCCATGGCAGGCTTTAGAATTCATTTCTGCTCTATGATAAAAGACTGCATAAGTGGTTTCTAAGTTTGCATTGTTTCCATTCCAAGCCTGTAATGCAGACTGCTGTAGTGCCCGGCCGTAGGAGAAACTCAGGGCCCACGGATATTCTCCCGTGGCATTCATTGCATTAAGATGCTCTGTCGCTTCGGTCTCAGACTGCCCGCCAGAAAGAAAGACAATTCCCGGAACCTCTTCGGGGACTGATACTTGCAAACATTTAACCGTCATTTCTGCAACGGCATTCATATCTCCTTGAACTGGACAATCCTTGCCTGAAATGACCATATTCGGTTTCAATAGAATTCCTGGCAAATAAACTCCTTCGTTCTTCAGTTCTTCAAATACGGCTTTGAAAGTCTTTTCTGATACTTCGTAACAGGTTTCAATAGTATGATCGCCGTCCATCAAAACTTCGGGTTCTACAATAGGGACTAACTCAGCGTCTTGGCATGCCTTGGCATACTTTGCAAGCGCAGAAGCGTTAGCTTGAATACACTTATCTGTTGGAATACTATCTCCAATAGTGATAACTGCACGCCATTTGGCAAAGCGAGCACCTAATTTGTAATAACCTAAACACCTGTCATACAATCCATCTAGTCCCTTTGTTAATTTTTCTGAAGGAGACGTTTCCATGGGGTGTGCTCCCTTATCAACTTTTATCCCCGGATAAATCCCCTTAGATTCCAAAATTTTAGAAAGTCGGACTCCTTCACTAGATTTTTGTTCTAATGTTTCTTCAAACAAAATGACTCCTGAAATGAAACTTTCCATTCCATCTGTATCAAATAATGCTTGCCGAAAGTCCCTGCGATTCTCCTCTGTATTTTCTTGACCTATTAATGCCAATCTTTTGCCCATTGTTGGCGTACTTTCATCAGCTGCCAAAATCCCTCTACCTGAGGAAACTATATCGCTAGCTACTTTAGCTAAACTTTCTTTGTTCATGGCCTCTACAAAACAACCTGAATAAAATGATTTAGGGGTTATTTTTGACCGATTGCTATTAGCATATCTTGGAACCAAGGCTGGCTTGTATCAAATTCCTTGCCTCCTTTGATTAATTGCAAGTCAATAAGCCCTAATTCACCATCATTGTTCTCATCTAAACCCACTAAACCGCTTTTGCCATTTAATGCAAATTCAGCCGCCATAAATGCTGATTTCTTAATCAAATCTAAATCTCTTACACCAGGTTTTGCAGAGCGAGCAAAATATCCACTTTTTTGAATTAACGTTTTATCTGCATCTAATGCTTCTGCAAATTGTTTTGCGAACCAGTGCCCTGGATTAATATCGTCTAAACGTACGTGGCCAAAAGCGTCGCGTGGAACTTCTTCACCTTTAGATTCGATTTCACGAACTATGGCATTCATTCCAGCACCTTCACTCAAAAATACATTCACACAATCATTTGCATCCATGCGTTTGCGAAGTCTCTGCGATTCTTTTTGAAAATCAACATCTATTTCTGGAATGTAAATTGCATGGACATCCCATCTTTCTTTTGACATGTGTAATTCTGGAAGAAAAATCATACTTTCTAATGATTTTCTATATTCGTATGCAGTGCCGGCCGTAAGCCAGCCACAGTGCCTGCCCATTACTTCGTGGATTATCAATTGTCGGCGACTCGTAGTGTTCTCATTAGCAATGTTCTGAAAAAAACGTGCGCCTTGTTCTGCTGCAGTCCAGGCCCCTAAAGTTTGTTTAACGGGAATTACATCATTGTCTATTGTTTTTGGAAGGCCTACTACTGTCAATTTGTTGCCTGATTCTTCTAAATGTTTAGCCAAAGCAGCTGCCATCGTATTAGTGTCATCACCGCCGATTGTATGTAGTATGTTAATCCGATCTTTCTCGAGTTGTTTTCCAGCGACTTCTAAAGGATCCTCTCCAATTGAGACGTACCCTTTCTTTACACAATCTTCAACATTGGTAAGCTTAACGCGACTGTTTCCTATAGGCGTACCGCCAAAATTATAGAGTGAAGAATAATTTTTCTTTACAGTGTCTGAAAACTTTATACTTTTTCCAACCAGTAATCCTCTGTAACCATGTTCATAGCCGATTATTTCAGAATCTGGTGAAAGCTCATTGTACCTCTCAATCAATCCTCCGATGGCAGCCGAAAGGCAAGGAGCAATTCCTCCACTGGTCAATATAGCAACTCTTGGCACGGTGTGCGAGAGAGTGGGGATGTTAAAAATTGCTCTTCATTTTTTTGTTAGAGGGCTTTATATACTAATCCCTATAAAACGTGGTTGTTAATCTAGTGTTTGTGCCTAATAGCAAACAAAATAGTTGCAATCGTCGTAGCTAAAGCGCGATTTTTTGGATTTTTTGAGTAGGCCTTAAATAAACCACCTGATTGGGCACAAGCTCCAGTATTCATTAGTCTAACGGTTAGAGTGTGGAAGGGCCTGTAGCTCAGCTAGGTAGAGCGTCCGGCTTTTAACCGGACGGCCAAGGGTTCGAATCCCTTCAGGCCCGCCAGACATTTTACTGGAGAGGAACTGCATGAAACCGGGTAAAGACAGAGCAGTCGCGGGTTTTTGCCCTAATTAATAGAAGGAGAAGATAAATGAGTGATAACGTGCTGTGGTTGAACAAGCTTGTACCGAAACATGTACTGCTTGACGAGGCTGAAATTGAAAGTAAACTGAAACCTTTGCACATAGACAAACGTCAGCTCCCCAAGATCTTGCTAAAAGACCCAGCTCTGAAAGCTCTTGATCAGGAAGCAAAACCAGGGGATGTTGTCGAGGTTCATAGATTCAGTGAACATGCGGGCACGAATTTGGCTTACCGGCTGGTGGTTGAAGAATGAACAACCGAGAATTAATCAAATCGTTCTTCAAGAGCCGAAGTACGGCTGGACCCAGTGCGGCCTTGGTTAACCACCAGCTGGGATCCTTCAATGACTTCCTGCCTCATGACAAAAACCCTGCGCCATGGATGCAAAGGGTAGTTGACAATATCTCTGTCGGTGCCGATGAATCCCGAAGAGGCGCAATACGGCTCGAACTGGGCGACCTTGATGTCGTCGTGGATCTTGGGAAGATACGGATTGGACGGCCTGTCGTTTACGAGGCGAACGGTTCCCAGACGGAATCTATACCTATGATGGCAAGGCTACGCAACATGACCTATTCTGCCCCAATATATCTCAACTTTACAGTCATTGAAGAGGGAATGGAAATCGAAGAGGTTGAAGAAGAAATCGGCAACCTTCCAGTTATGGTTAAATCCATGCTCTGCAACCTGCACCGTCACTATCTTAGTGGAGAAGAATCAAGCGATGATGACTACAAAGAGGCTCTGAAGGCCAAGGGAGAAGACCCTCAGGATCCGGGCGGGTATTTCATCGTGAATGGGACTGAGAGAGTATTGGTATGCTTGGAAGATTTGGCACCCAATAGGGTCATGGTTGAGAGTGAACAACGCTACCAAAGGCAGACCGAACTGGCAAAGGTCTTCTCGCAAAGAGAAGGATTCCGGGCCCTGACCGTAGTTGAAAAGAAAAAGGACGGGATTCTTCAGGTATCAATACCCGTAGCTTCGGGCCAGGTTCCTCTAGCCGTTCTGATGATGGCGCTGGGAATGGAATCTGCAGATGACATCATGCAGTCCATAACCAATGATCCGCAAATGCAGAACCTGATTCTGGCTAATATTGAGGAAATACACAGCACGGAAGGTATCTATACTACACAAGAAGCCCTCGAATACATGGAACGCAGATTCGCTGCAGGTCAGTCCAAAGAATATAGGAAAAAGAGGATCAGCTACATCCTCGACAATACG
>CAZXZT010000019.1:0-13834 GCA_964645695.1 uncultured archaeon | reverse complement strand
CCTCTGTATCTCCAGCTCGGCCTGGTAGCGTGTCTGAGAGGCTTCTAGAGCCTCATAGTTCTCGGACTTGATCTCGCTCAACTGAATCTCGTGAATCTCTTTTTGTTCTTTCAGTTGTGATTCCAGTTCTTTTATTTTATGTTTCAGTGCCTCTACCTCATCCATCGTACCCTAGGATTATACTACCGTTTAAACTGTTAGTCGCATAACTATCTTAATCTGGCTTGTATGGATTTGAATAATGTGGAAAGATCCATCACGCAGGAATCAAAACTTTCAGGTTAGATATGTATTATCGGATGGATGGGGGGAACCAGTTCAGATCAACAGACGTCCACGGAGCAAAATGGCTTTCTCGAGTTACGAAAAGGAACAGCTCAGAGAATCGATCGGGTTCCTGACTCTGGCATTCGCACTGGCTCTCAGCAATGGCCTTTCTGTCGTGATGGAAGACCCGGGCGTCCTGATTACGACCTTGCCTCTTGCTTTTGCGGCAGTGATGACTGGATTTCTGTTGCACGAATTGGCACACAAATGGATGGCTCAACAGTATGGTTGCTGGGCCGAATACAGGGGCAACAGGAACGGATTGTACTTTGCCTTGGCCATGTCTGCATTCGGTTTTCTTCTGGCTGCCCCTGGAGCTGTGATGGTATCTGGAAGGATAACGGACCGGCAGAATGGTATTATTGCCGCTGTGGGGCCCTTAACAAATATTGCCATTGCAATTGTAGCCTTACCAATATACATTTTCACTGCAGGTCTCGATTGGCCGATATCCTTGCTTGGAGAATTAGCAAGATTCATAATTGTAATAAATCTTATACTCGGAGGATTCAACATGATACCTGTACAACCTCTAGATGGATCCAAAGTGATAATGTGGAGTAAAACTGCATATCTGGGCATAATCGTAGCAATCTTCGCACTGGCGATGGTCTACTGGAACGCGCCGGTCTTATGATCTATTCAACTTGGTTGCTCTACGACGCCGAATGCCCATTCTGCACCAGAGGTGCTCATATTTTCAAGTCATCTCTGGAAAAGAGAGATTGCAGAATCAGGCCTCTACAAAGTCATACTGTAATGAAATTGCTGAATATCAAGGAGGGTGACTACTTGCCGGAGATGAAAGTCATAGGAAAGGACCGGAAGGTATACGGTGGTGCAAGGGCCATCGTATACCTGAGTCAGAAAATATGGTGGGCCAATCTGCTTTGGGCACTTTCACACCTGCCTCCGATTATGAAGATTCTGGACTATGTCTATGAGCAAATCGCAAAAAGGAGATACTGTCATGGCGTCTGTGAGAGTTAGATGAAATTCGGTCCGCTAGTAGCTGTCATATTCGGTTTTTTCCTCATTGCAGTGTATCCCTATTATACCGATCATGATGATACTTCGGTGCTAATAATTTCCGACGATGACAATGACGGAATAACAAACGATAAGGACCGGTGTCCCGAGGAAAATGCAAGCGGTAAGGATATTGATGAAGATGGATGCATAGATTCCAGAATCACAAAAGAAGAAGTTGATTACATAGAAAAAATAGCCAAATTCAATCTTGGACAATATATCCTATTTGCCATATTGTCGCTTCTGGGAACCGCAGTCTATTGGGAAAGAGAAAAGCTGAAAGCTGTACTGTACGAAGAGGACGATCTTGACATTAGCAAATTCACGCAAGGAGAAAGCACCAGTGATCTGGAAGAGGAGATTGACTATGACAAACTGGGAGCCGACAAAGAATACGACGTTCAGACCGGATCTTTCTTCAGTCGCGTGAATCTTTCCCTCAGTAAACTGAATGAGGAAGCTGATCGCGGTACTCAGATAATTTGTGTGATTTGCATAGTCGGACTTTTCGTCGCACTTGGTACTGTAAGCGAATTACCCTGGTTTGTGGTAGAGGGGACCAAAGAATCTGCGGAGTCCAGTGAAACATTTGAAGCCTGGCATTACTCTGAAGGTTTAGAGTACACAATCGGCGGATCCACGAATCAGGCAACGTACGTGAGTTACGAAAGTTCACGTTGTACCGAAGAAATTGATAAATTTTACAATTGCGATTATAGACAGTCCTTATTCGGAACCATGAACACTCTCTTATCAATCTCTCTTTTCTTCTGCTTCTTTGCTCTTCTCTTAGCATTTAGGCCACAAAAATACAGGATTTGGATAGGTTCGGTTTTCTCTATCGCATTGGTAACAAGTATGTCCAGTTTGCTGATTTTCACGGCATTAATAGATAATGCCTTAGTAGCTGACAGCCATATGCTAGACGAGTACCAAGAAGTTGCAGGCGGTTGCTGGATGAGTGAACCCGTAATATGGGGAGAAGCTTCCTGTATTTCTCTGGAAAATGAAGGAACGTATGTTCAAGAGAGTGGAATAGGCTACACGCCTGGAATGAGCTTTTTCATTGTGCTGGTCTGCATCTCAACTTTGTTCGTAGGGTTGTTCACGCACATTTCTCCAATGATCACTAGGGAAAAGACCACATGGGCTGAGGCCGTCAGAAGAAATTGGCAAGTCTTTGCTATAATCTTCGCAATTGTATTTCTCTGGAGACTGAACGCACTGATGACGAACTTGTGATGGTGCGGGGGGAGGGATTCGAACCCACGTACCACTAAGGACTGGATCTTAAGTCCAGCGCAATTGGCCAGGCTATGCGACCCCCGCACTCTTGTGCTACATGCAACCCAAACTTTAAAGAGTGCTCTATTGTGAAAAGCGATGTTGGCATAGAGCTGAAATATGACCACAGCAACCATCGCGAAGATAATCACTCTAGCCGGGAATTCGAATCCTCCTTCTCTGGTTGCTCTTTACGGTGGTTCTTTAGGAGACAGGAAGTCAGCCCTATCTGATATTGAAAATGATCTTTATTCCACCGGCCTGAGCGTGATAGATTTCAATGCACGAAGGTTTCTTTCGGAAAACGAGCTTTCACAACCATTGATACAGCAAATAGTCACCGAATTGAAATCGAATCAGGACTCGACTGGTGCCACGGCCGATTTAGTAAAGAGAATCAATGAAAGTGCACCTGCCGCAATATCTACCCACATGACCAGCGAGAATCGAATTGAGCTGATACATCAATTTGATTCATCCCTATAGAAATTGGCAGCCATATCGCTTAAGAAAAAACCTCTTGTGATAGTGGTCCAAGGACTAGAAAGAGCTCCCGCGGGTTCATTCATTTCTCTATCTGAATTCATTTCAAATTATTTGAATATCCACAAATTCATGTTCGTCATTTCTATAGGAGAAGACCTCCTGCAGAACGAACTGACTGGTAATAATTCACCCATGTCACCCAGAGATTTCCTAGAAGATGTTTTCAGTACAGTTGTGACCTTTGATGAATCTGCCGTCAAAACCGTGACTCCAGAAACAAAACCTGTTGTCCCAAAGAGTGAGGATCTTTTCGTTCCCCCTGTTGGATTAGAAGTCGAAAGTGGTAGCGAAATAGCCAAAAGAAAAGTCCAAAAAACGGCCCCCAAAGCCAAAGCCCTTCCAAAAAGCAGAATCTTCAAGGTTAGAGAATTATCGGGCAAGCGTGCTAAGATAAAGAAAGGCAGTACGCCCAAAAAGAGAATAGTAAAGAAAACTAGAAACATAGCTGATAAACCGAAAATCTTCAAGCCAGTACCCAAAGAGGACAGAGACAAGATTGAAACCTTTTTGCAACCCGTTTTGGAATGCGATTTGTTTAGCGTTAAAGAATTCTGGGGCAAAGCCAGCGAACTGAACTACAGTGAATTCACAGTAGTTGTTGAGAAAATTACGGATGAAACTAAAAACACCAATTCCAGAGTTAGAGCCACTGCAATCACCGCATTAGCCTCAATAGCCAACGGGGTTTCCTGGGAGATACCTTCCGGTGTCATGGATCGAGCACTTATCCTTACGGGAGATGGATCAAAAGAGGTTCGTGACGCAGCCGCTGACGCAATCAATGAAATGAGTAGCGCAGGCGTCAATAAAGTACCTCAATTCAAACCTGCAACAACTCCTAAGGTTCCTCAAACCAGCAATAACATGGAACTTGGCGAACTGGATACTGATAGTATGCTAGGAACTGGAAACAGTAGCATAGGTTCGTTATCGCTTGGTGATGGCTCTGGTGGTGTCAAGATGATGGGGGGAGCTAATGAAGTAGTACAAAGTGATTCCACTTTTGAAATCTCTACGGAAAAAACAGCTTTCGAAAAAGAGGCAGGCAACGAACCCCCAAAATTCAAAGCCGTCAAAGATAAGACACCAAAATCTAAACCCTCTGAAAAAAAAGCGACAAAATTCAAGGTCGTCAAGGAATAAAATAACTAAGCAAAATTGAAAAATACTGTATTCCCATCCACTTCAAATTTGTCCGAGGTTCTGGATGGTTTCGAATATGATAATTCGGCAGGGCTAGCTCGGGTCTCAGATTTTACATACTCCCAATCCTTTGATTCCAACCTGGGGCAACCATCTGTCAACCAGACTGTAAGGGAAATTGTGGCCTCAAGATCTAGGTCTAGGTCCTTCCGCTTGGACTGGACACGGCGCGTGATTTCCCTTGCTAGTCCCTTGGAAAGTAATTCGTCATCAATACTTACATCAAGAACCAGAGAAACGTCACCTGAATCTTCGGCAGAAAAGGTAGAGGCTGCAAATCCTTCTTTTTCGACGCGACGGACCTCAAAATCCTTCTCATTTACATCATAACCTGCCAGTTTAGCAGCTCCAGCTTTTATCTCTGACATCAAGGACTTTGGATCGGCTTTCACCAGCTCTGACAGAACCTTAGGCAAATCTGCTCTGCATTTTGCTCCTAGGGCCTTGTGGTTCGGAGCCAGTTCGACACGCTGGAAGCGATCCAGATCTGGCTCAGTGGCCAGAACTTCGACGTTAAGTTCCTCGGCAAGAATCTCATGGAAATCTGACAGGTCGGGGCCTCCAACAATCCATCCCGAACGGCAAGGCAACCTCTGGCGACGATTCACTTCGACCCGTATCTTTCGACCGGTCTCTGCAAGCGAACGTACGACCGACATCTGCTTTTCTAGTTCATGATCTTCTGGTGGGAGATCTCCATTAATCAGAGGCGAACCGGCAGGCCAGTCAGACGTATGGACAGAGGTGCCAGTAAGGTCATTGTGGATCTTATCAGACATGAACGGAGCAACAGGTGCCATAAGTTTGCTAACTATGGAAAGTACCTCATTCAATGTGTGCTGACAAGCTCGTTTATCGTTGCTATCAGCTTCATCCCATAGACGGCGACGCGAACGGCGTACATACCAATTCGAAAGATCGTTTATTACAAAATTCTCCAGATCCCGGCATGCCTTGTGAAATTCCCAAGAAACGAATTGGTCATGATAAGCCCGTGCTACACTAGCCATTCGGGAAAGGACCCATCTATCCAATGGACTACGTTGATCAACGGGGATCAGACCGGTCTCGTCATCTGCATTAAAATCATCCAGTGATGCATAATCTACATGGAAACGGTAAACATTCCAGAGTGTGAGGAACATCTTGGCGTATGTCTCGCGTACACCATTGGGATCAAAGTTCATTGGGCTCCAGGGTGCACTCTGGGTGGTCATGTACCAGCGGATTACGTCGGCTCCTTCCTTGTTGAAGTGGTCCCACGGATTGATTACATTGCCCTTTGATTTGCTCATCTTCTTTCCTTCACTGTCCAGAATATGGCCCAGTGAAAGGCAACGGTGATAGCAAGGACTATCAAACACAGTGGTCGAAACCGCAAGAAGAGAGTAGAACCAGCCACGGGTCTGGTCCACTGCTTCACAAATGTAATCTACAGGGAAACTGCCTGAGAATTTGTCCTTGTTCTCGAACGGATAATGCCACTGGGCAAAGGAAGCGCATCCCGAATCGAACCAGCAGTCCATGACGTAAGGTTCCCTGATCATCTGCCCATCACAACCTTTTCCGGTACAGTGCAGTTTTACCTCGTCAACATAGGGACGATGTAATTCCTTGGGAACTGGAGAGTCCTTGGTTTTCAGTGAATTCATTTCTTCTATACTACCTACACATTGTTCTTTCCCGCAATCCTGACAGATCCAGACTGGTATCGGTGTCCCCCAAAAACGTTCACGACTGATAGCCCAGTCCTTGATATTGCTGAGCCATTCACCGACCCTTCCGGTCCCAGTCCATTCAGGCGCCCACTCGACCTGTGAATTGTATTTTATTATATTGTTCTTGACCGCAGTCATCCGGACAAACCAGCTGTCCATTGCATAGTACAGCAAAGGATGCTCGGTACGCCAGCAATGAGGGTAGTCATGAGTATAGGTATGCTCCCTGTATAGTCGTCCTTCATCTGCAAGAAGGTCAATAATATCTGAATCACAGTCCTTGACGTAACGGCCATCTAGGGTCCCGTGTGTCCCATTGACAAACTTGCCATCCATCCCCACCGTGTGCTGTGCAGGCAAGCCGACTTCCATACCAAGCGCATAGTCTTCCTCACCATACATCACGGCCGTGTGCACGACTCCAGTCCCATCGGTTGTTGTTACGAAGTCTGCCTCAACCACAGTCCAGGCCGTATCAGAGTCACCCTTCTCTATCGCTCCTGGAAAAAGGGGATAGTATGCCTTTCCAACGAGTTCGGAGCCTGTGAATTCCTCAATAACCTCAATTTGGTGCCGTAAGACATCAGACAGTAAATCCTTAGCCAGAATCAACTCTTCTCCGACCTTGGCGGATCCCCGCCCTTCCCATGTTCCGGCCGGTGGTTCAGTGACCCTGACCCTGCAATATACTACATCGGGGCCGACCGCAAGACCCACATTACCAGGAAGTGTCCATGGTGTTGTTGTCCAGGCTAGGATCAAGGCATTGTCGTCAACCAGCTGAAACTTGACATATACTGCCGGTTCAGCGACCTCCTTGTAACCAAGTGAGACTTCATGAGTGGAATAGCTTGTTCCTGTCTGTGGACAATAAGGGAGCACCTTGTGTCCTCTGAATAGAAGTCCCTTGTCATGCATCTGCTTCAACGACCACCAGGCAGATTCGATATACTCATCATGGAGTGTAACGTACGGATCATCCATATCGACCCAGAATGCCATTCTTTCAGTCATCTCGCGCCAAGCCTCCTCATAGGTCCAGACGCTCTCTTTGCACTTCTCGTTGAAAGCTTCCATTCCATAAGCCTCAATCTCTTCGTTGGACATCAGATTCAATTTCTTCTGGACTTCGATTTCCACAGGCAAACCATGGGTATCCCAACCGCCTTTCCGTTCAACCACATATCCTTCCATTGTCTTCCAACGGCAGACCATATCCTTGTACAATCTTGACAAGACGTGATGAATTCCTGGTTTCCCATTGGCAGTAGGTGGCCCCTCCAGAAAAGTGAAGGGCTGGGAACCTCTGCGCCGTTCCATACTCTTTTCGAAAGTCCCTTCGTCCTTCCATCTTTTGGCTACTGATAACTCCAAGCCAACGGGGTCGTAAATTCCCGTGCTTTGCGTCTGCTTTTTTGGCTGGGTTTTAACCATTATTGCGCAGGATTCAAGTGGCCGTTATAAAGAGTCACCGAACTTAAACTTAAATCCCCTTATCAATCAACCGCAATAACGCCGGGGTGGCTCAGCCTGGTAGAGCGTCGGACTCATAGGGTAGTATAGTTCCGGCTATGCCTGGGACATCCGAAGGTCGCGGGTTCAAACCCCGCCCCCGGCACCAATTTATTCCCACTCAATAGTGCCTGGTGGTTTATCGGTTACGTCATAAACAACACGATTCACATCTGACTTGAGAGTACGAGTGATACGTTCAGAGATTTTTCTTAATACTGGATGTGGGACGTCTATGGCCTGTGCTGTCATTGCGTCATAACTTTGGACTGCACGAATCGCAATTGTGTTTCCATATGCCCTTACATCTCCCTGAACCCCCACAGTCTTGACAGGCATCAAGACCGCAAAATATTGCCAGGGTATCTCCATTTGACCTTCCTTAGTCGCCATTTCCAGTTCTTCCTCCACTATATGACATGCTTGACGTACTATTTCGGTTCTCTCAGGCGTAGCCTCACCAATTACTCTAACTGCTAGCCCAGGTCCGGGGAATGGTTGCCTATGTGATACTGGAACTTCTAAGAATTCAGCCAAAGAACGAACTTCGTCCTTGTACAATTCCCTTATTGGTTCACACAGCGTCATTTCCATGTCCTCCGGAAGACCTCCTACGTTGTGATGAGATTTTATCGTATCACGCATTCCTCCTCCTGATTCGATCCAGTCCGGTGCGATCGTGCCTTGTACCAAGATTTTGCCTCCATACTTTTTTGCCTCCTCTTCGAAGACACGGATAAACAATTCACCTATTATCTTACGTTTCTCTTCGGGATCTGTAACGCCCTTCAATCCTTTGTAAAAATGTCTAGATGCGTCTATGACTTTATGCTGTACACCCAGACCTTCCAACATGGAAGACACAAACTCAGATTCGCCGAAACGCATGTATCCTGTATCCACATAGATTGCCAGAAATTTGTCACTATCTGCTCTAGAAGCCAAGACTGCAGCTACTGTGGAATCAACACCTCCCGAAGCTGCGATTATGGCCTTGGCCGTCAGCGCCTCCTTAAGGCTCTTCAATGCCTGGTCCGTGAACTTAGCGGGATCAAAAAATGACACGGATTGCCAATTGGAAAGGTCTATAGGACGGTATCGCTACAAATTCTATTTAGGAGGCTCCTAATCCTCAGATATGACTCATGAATTGGTCTGGCTCGATTTAGAGATGACGGGGTTAAATCCGAGACGGCATCGGATTATCGAGATAGCCACTGTGATAACTGATTCCGACCTAAACATCATTGCTGAAGGACCTGAACTAGCTATTCATGCTAATAGTACGGTCTTGCGAAGAATGAACGATTATGTTCATGAAATGCATCAACGTTCGGGACTGCTAGAAAAAGTCGTAAAAAGTAAAATTACAATTGAAGACGCGGAAAAAAGAACCTTGGATTTCATTGATGAACACATAGAACCAAAGTACAGACCACCTCTATGTGGAAATTCCATCGGAACTGACAGAAGATTTTTGGATGCGCAGATGGGAAATCTGGAAAATCGCCTACATTACAGGGTCGTCGACGTTTCCTCAATCAAGGAATTGGTTATGCGCTGGAAACCTGAATTGCTGGGAGATATGCCTGCCAAATTGGAAACGCACAGGGCGCTTGACGACGTAATCGAGTCTATTGAAGAATTGAAATTCTATAGAGAAAAAGTCTTCAGATAGATGAATGGGAAAAACGTTCTGGTCACAGGTGCAAACGGGCATGTGGGTTTTGTACTATCAAAATCACTTGTAGAGAGGGGATACAACGTACGGGCATCTGTAAGAGACAAAAACAACCCGGAACTGATTTCTCATCTGTCATCATTAAATGTTGAAATAGTCGAACTGGACCTCATGCAACCCAAGACCATAGAAACCGCAATGAATGGTATTGAGGGGTTGTTTCAAGTGGCTGCTGTCTACAAAAGCTGGGCAAGAGATCCTGAAAAAGAAATAATAAATCCTTCAATCATAGGCGGTATAAACGCTCTCAAAGCAGCCCGGAATGCCAATGTGAAGAAAGTGATTTTTACTTCAAGTACTGCTGCAGTTGGAAGAAGCGGACCGGGAGGCAGGCCGCTGACTGAGGCTGATTGGAACTCGGCGTCAAAGCATCCCTATTCTTATGCTAAAACCGAAGCTGAAAAGAGAGCTTGGGATTATGCTAAGGCCGTGGATATGAACGTCGTGGTCATCAACCCAACAGCCGTAATAGGCCCGTACTTTCACAGGCACACTCCAAGTACGCTATTATTCGATAAGATTCTAAAAGGCGAACTGAAGGCACTACCTCCCCAGACTTTCGGATATGTAGACGTAAGGGATGTGGCACTTGGTCACATACTTGCTTACGAGAACGAAAATGCCGAAGGGAGACATATCCTTTGCACACAGTGTGTTGACGGCTTTGAACTCATGGATCTTATTGAAGAGGTAAATCCTGAGATAGAGGTTCCCCGGAAAATAGCACCCATGTGGAAAATCAAACTATTTGCTAGATTGGAAGCTATACGGACGATTTTTGGACATTCGCCAAGAATTAGCCCCCAAACCGTAAAAGAATATATGGGAAAGATAACCAATTATGATTCAAGTAAGGCTAGAGGTGTCTTAGGCTGGAATCCAATGGAACTAAAAGACTCTATCAGGGATACTATGAACTGGATCAGACACAATTTGAGCTGATTAAGGAACCCTACATACCAGCATCCGGGAATTGGTGTCAACACGGTTTACGCGCTCCTCACTTATCAGCTCTAGACTACACCCTTCAATCAGTTCCTTGAAATTCACATGTTTGCCCAGACCAAGACGCTTTCTGAAAGGATTCCAGGCGCTACCAATTATTCCTTTTTTCTCCTTGTAATGGTTTACAATGACGATTATGCCTTTGGACTTAGTAACCCTCTTCATTTCTGCAAGAACGACATCCGGATCTGCAACCACGGCTAACGCATGTGCTACAACTGAATGATCAAATTGATTGTCTTTGAATTCCAGACTGTGAGCATCCATCTGCTGAATGTTTACGTCTGCTTTGATCTTGCCTGTACCCAGCCTTCTTCTAGCTTTAACCAGCATGGGTTCACTGTAATCTACTGCATCCACTTTTACAAAATCAGGATAATATTTCAAAGAGATTCCAGTTCCTACACCAACCTCGAGAACGTGGTCGCCTGGTTTAAGATTCAATGGCTTGTACATTTTGGAATGGCCATCGGCAAATGAAGGCGCCATCAAACGGTCATAAATAGGAGCATAGAGCCGATAAATTCCATGCCTGTGCTTGCGTTTGCTTTGTTCCACAAGAAATTCAATAGGTCGTGGGTTTAAACAATTAACAGATAGGCTATCTGGACTTGACTTGATACAAAACGTACCAAATTCCAAAAAGACCAACAAGAAGAATCGTAACTGCTCCAAAACCGGGATCTGCTCCATTCCATGTTGAAGGATTCGTGAACTTTCCCTCTCCTCTAGTTGAAACATGCCATACGAGATATGCTGAGAAGCCCGACATGATTGAAATGAATGAAGCTATAATTATTTTTACATGAAATGGAAGAGTTTTGCCTGTTGCGTAGTATTCGAAGAGGGCTGAACCGAAATAATTATTGGTCAGAGACCATCGAAACAATTTTTCGCTTGAAAACGAGAACAGGAATGATGCGGGAACTGCCCATGAAACGGTAGGCCATCCTGGAATCCAGATTCCAATAACTGCGAATAGAACAAATAGCGATCCCAATGCAACAAATATCTTGCTCCGCACAGGACTACTAGATACAAAATAGACATCAACAATATCATCAATAGATTCTAGTCGTTTCACAGGTCCTCCAACTTGGTTATTGAAAAGTCTTGATTTGGAATAAAGGTATCATTTAAACAGGTTTGCTCAGACGCAATAAAACTATTAGCCAATTTAAAAAACCCCCCTCGTTAGCAGACCATGAAGCACGTAGTGTCCATCGAGGATTTGGACAATAAACGCATTATGGATATCCTGAAACGTGCGAAGCAATTAGTTCCCATAGCCCAAGGCAAGAAAAAATCCAAAACTCTGGATGGAAAGATTCTTGCCACATGCTTCTTTGAACCCTCTACAAGAACCCGACTGTCGTTTGAGAGTGCGATGCAAAGATTGGGAGGAACCTGCATCGGTTTTGCCGACCCTTCTGCAACGTCGCATCTCAAGGGTGAAACTCTATCAGACACAATGAAGATGGTGGCTGGATACTCAGACGTTATTGTCCTGAGGCATCCGCATGAAGGAGCTGCAAAACTTGCCTCGGAAGCCTCGGAAGTACCGGTCATAAACGGCGGAGATGGTGCTGGACAGCATCCTACGCAGACACTGCTTGACTTGTTCACCATCAAAGAAGAAATAGGGAAATTGGAAGGGTTAAACGTAGGTATGCTAGGAGATCTGAGATACGGAAGAACAGTACACTCGCTCTCTCAGGCACTGGATTGTTTCAAAACCAAGTTCTTCTTCATATCTCCCAAAAGTCTGAAAATGCCCGAACACGTAACAGATGAGTTGGAGAATGATTGGTCAACTCATGAGAATATGGATAATGTTTTGGAAAAATTAGATGTGCTTTATGTGACAAGAATCCAGAAAGAAAGGTTCCCTGATATTGAGGACTACAAAAAGGTGGCTGGAGCATACCAAATCAATACGGAACTGCTACAACATGCAAAATCAAAGATGAGGATACTGCATCCTTTGCCAAGGGTAGACGAAATATCGCCAGACGTTGATGAAACCAAACACGCAGCCTACTTCAGACAAGCATTCAATGGAGTACCTGTAAGAATGGCCTTGTTGGAACAGCTAATAGGTGTAAGAAAGTGAGTGAGAACCTGCTCAGGGTTCAGCCCATACGCAATGGAACGGTCATAGATCACATAAAACCAGGCAGGGGAAGAAAGATCCTTGAAGTGTTGAGTCTTAGCGGTAGCGGAACAACTATCAGCTTGCTGATGAATGTACCTAGCAAAAAACAGGATAGAAAAGACATAATCAAAGTAGAAGATCGTGAATTAAGCGAGAATGAGACGAAGAAATTGGCGTTGCTTTCTCCAGACGCAAGAGTTAACATTATTCGAAATTACGCCGTAGCTGAGAAGAAAAAGATAGAAATCCCTAGAATAATATCTGGTACAGTTCATTGTTCAAACGATAATTGCATCAGCAACAATGAAAGGGGAACCTCAACACAGTTCAAGCTTCTGGATTCTAAAAGTCTCAGAATCCAGTGTATATATTGTGTGCGGAAAATAGACGAGGAAAATATAAAATTTATTTAGTACGTCACTATCGTACCGGCCTTTCCCTCCAGAGCTTGCATAACCTTGGGAAGAGACGTTATTATTGCGGTCTGATCTCCAGATTTGACGAAGTCGAGGGCAGCCTGGACTTTGGGGCCCATTGATCCCAGAGGGAATTCTCCCTCGTCATGGTATTTACGCAATTTGGGAATGGCAATATGTCCTAATGGCTTACGTTTGGGACCGAGCCAGACATTCTCCACATCCGTTGCTATGACAAGATGAGTGGCATTCAGTTTAGTCGCTAGAATCCCTGATACCAAATCCTTGTCAATCACTCCCTCAACGCCTTGCCATCCTTCACGGTTCTGGATTACAGGAGTTCCTCCTCCTCCAGCAGTTATACAGAGCATGCGGTTCTCGAAAAGAGACCGAATTATCTCCAGTTCAACAACCTCTATCGGTTTAGGTGACGGGACTAGGCGACGAACGCCTTTTTCAGTCCGTGTGAGGGACCAGCCCTTTTCCTCCAGATTCCGCTTTTCATCTAAATCAAACCATGGGCCTACGGGTTTGCTGGGATTGTCAAAGGAGGGATCGTCCGATTCGACTCTCACCTGTGCCAGCATAGTCATAATCTCACGTCCACCACCATTTTTCACTATCAGGTTTCTAAGAGTACGCTCCAGAAGATAACCAATTCCTCCCTGTGTGTCTGAAACAAGATAATCTAACGGCCGGTGAGGTGTTTGAGGTATTCCTGCTTCAGCTCTCAGTAAAGCATTGCCCACCTGAGGGCCATTTCCATGTGTCAGCAACAATTTTTCTCTGCTGACTAATAGCGGTAATATGTGTGATAATGATTCCTGTGCCCTAGCCGATTGTAATTCTACAGTTCCATCATCACCTGACTGAAGGAGGGCATTGCCCCCTATAG
>CAZXZT010000018.1:0-14405 GCA_964645695.1 uncultured archaeon | reverse complement strand
AATGAATAACTGAATCTCTGCTACTGGCAAAGATTGATATTCCAGACCCTGAACAATTACGACAGACCACATGGTCAGTGCGCTAAAGAAATAGACTACAAGGGCATACATCGGAAGACTGATTTCCGTTCGCAATCTGCGTCCGCCAAGGTAATAAAATCCTGCTAAGATTCCTGAGATAAAAGCTAAGATGTTACCGCGGAAGTTTCCTGGGTCTTCCACTAAATCTCCCCAAAAAAGGACTGCGATCCCGAATAAGGCTAAAATCGTACCTGCGATTGCCTTCCGGTTCAGACGTTCACCAAGTATCAACCAGCCGATAACTGCGACGTAGACAACGTGGCACGTACCAAGAAGTACTGACGCCGTAATAGATGTAGCCTTGACTGAAGAAATGAAAAATCCAAAGTGACCGCCTAACAGTATTCCTGCAAGCGCCATCTCTGCAATTTTTGGACGTGGAATGGCCCGAAGCTCGCTCGCCTTGTCTTTAATCAAGAAAGGAACAAAGAAAAGTGTAGCAAACGTTTGACGGTATGAACCAATTACCAGAGGGTCGCTAGTACTAAAACGTATCAGAATCGCGGAGGTGGAAATTGCAAACATTCCGATAACCAGCGCAAGGTATGGCAAACGGGAGTCTATGCGGTCAACCATAACAATAGCACCTGTAAGCATCCAATGACAAAACCAAGGACAGCACCCAGTCTTTCTATGTGCTTCAACTCTTTTTTTGATATCTCGGTAACAATTTCCTCAATACGTTTATCATCCAGGGAACTGAGTTTGTCCTCCATAAGCTTGACTATGTCTAGATTACCTGAAACATAATCTCCCATATTATCAAGGAAATCGTCGATTGAGTCTTCAACCTGGCTGGAAACTATTGATTGTGCCGTACTTACTATCGTATTATGCAACATGCCCAAAGGAGGTGAATTTTTCAAATCCAGAGATTCGATTTTTTTTTCTACGATTGAATTGACTTGGGACAACGCAATTGCCTTGATATCCAACTCATTCATTGCATTGACCAGATCATCCGAGGAAAGCAACTCGTCTGATATGGTTCTGGCTATGGTACCTGAAAGGTCGTTACGACGGCTTGGAATCAATCCCTGTATTTTGTACCTGCCTACGCCAAACGGCTTGCGAGGTTTGAAAAGCATCTTCAGAGCCAGCCAATTCGTTCCCCATCCTATCAACATTCCCAGGACTGGAAGAATGGCATATCTCCAATTTTCTGTTAACAAATCAATGGCTGTCACTGCACAATCATAATAGGGGTCTTAATTTCCTTAACGCATCAGTGAGACTGGAGTCGTCAGATGCCTTCTTGCTGATGCTGGAGGTTCATACCATCCAATCTCCAGATCTGAGGGAATCTCGACCATTGCAGGTCTATCATACTTCTTACCACAGACTTTACAACGGTAAGGCATGTCCTTACCCGATGAATGGGTTCTTCGACCGCAAGCGCATAGTGGATTGGCCGACTTCGAAAAACGTTTTGCCAATTCCAGGATCCTGATCTTTTCCAGATTGATTGCATCTTTCTTGAAACTGCCACAGATAATCAACAAGTCTCCGAGTTCAAGAGAATCGATTGCCCGCCGAAAGGTCTTGCTCGGCTCGAATGCAGCACACGTAACGGAATCACCCTGGCCGTCACATGCTTTAAAGAAGCGATGGCCACCCTTAATCACGCTGGGTTTCGAGGTGACCTCTACCTCGAGCCAGACGCTGTCACCGTCCGAAAGATCTGAGACTTCCAGCGCCCGAAGATGATCGTCCGTAGCCTGATTTGTTTTGTACAAAACCCAGCGAAGTGGTTTTTCGGGACCCAATGTGTCAAAATTATCAATAAGCGTGCCGTACTCTGTGCCTCGAAAACCCCACAGAACTGGACATGGCGAATTAGGGACCATCGCGACCCTTCCATCAGAATCATGGCACGAGAACACGCTTTCAAGTTGTCCGACTTCATGAACGCTGGATTTTGAGATTGATCTTTTTGAACCCCACTTTTCCTTTTTACGGTATCCAATCAATTCCCAGGTATGGGGAATGCCATTGGGATTGCTTGAATTACCTGTCCAGGCAATCGAACATGCTGCACCATAGATGCCTCTTGAACCACGGTATCCCTTACTGACTGTGCCTTCGATAGCATCAGACAGAATTTCCTCGGTGACTATGTTGGTTACGCCTTGCCAATACAGACCTTCGGGTAAAAATGCATCAGAAATTACGATTCCAGGTTGAGAATCCGGCATGGAACCCTTCATTACTAATTTGGAAACTCGTTCGAGAATCGTATGCTTATCGTACGCTATCTCTCTACCTGCCGAGTACATGAAAATCTTTTCCTGCTCGAATTCTCCTATGAGCGTTTTCGAGCCAACACCTTTTCCAAACGTTAGAGCGACCGCTGCATTGCCTCTAGTTTTCCATGGAACGTTCGGATTAAGACGTACGAGACGAGGAGGGCCAATAAGATCAAATTCAGGCAACTCGGCTATAATCTCGGTTGCCAACCAAGTTGTGCATCCTCCCTTTACGGAATCCGTGTCATCGATACCAATATGTAACATTCAAATTTATTCGAAAGAGAATACTCCTTGGGCCCAATTAGGGACGTGTCTGATCTCAGACAGGGTTGCCAATTTAATATTGAGATTGGTGGTCGCTCCAGCTGGGATAAAGGGGTAGTCTCCCGTAAGACTGTAAACCAGAATCTCTTTTTGTCCTCTTTGACGAAGTTGCCGTAAGAGATCTACAATGTCGATTGAAAAATCCTTGCTAACGGATTCAACACTCTGGGACCAATCAATCCCTATAATTATATCCTCCGAATAGGACAGGGCTTCATCCAATTCGTTGAACCCTCTTAGATTTCTTAGAGGAAGGACTACCGTACCACGATCCGCCATAATCAAATCAATAATGTCATCCCCCCATTTCAAACCACAATCCAGATACGTGGCCTGTGGGCTGAAGGGTAAAGGAAAAGGATCAGGTCTGTTCTTAATTATACCTCTCATGTCCCAAATCAGTGTTGGATCTGGAGTATCGGGAAATAATAGTTCTGGTGCTGTTTCATGGAAATTAAAACGGTTTGAATCCCAGATTGGCTTGACCATCATACCGCGATTGTAAGCTAGTGCTGACCAGACCATGAAACGTGAAGAGAATGCGTAGCTTTAGACTTTGCTAAAGATCAAGTATAACCTTAATTTTAGAGGGGGGGCCCCAAACTACTTCCAGAAGATGGTAAGATACTGCCTTTATTTCAACGCCATAACCGTGCTCAGATTGGTCATAAGTGTCACCAAACAACGTTCCCTTCAAGATAAAAAGCGAATCGGATTTGATTTCCACTTTTGCTGAAGAAACTAAAAAATCATCCGAATCAAAAAGAAAAATCAGGTTCGAGATAAATTTAACCAAAATGGAATCCAAGTCCGTGGATTCCAATTCAATATCATGAGAGCGCTTGGACTGGGGCAAATTGCCTCCGGTAACTATCTCTGTAAAAGCCAAGCTAGCCTCATGAAACGCCTCCGGCAGTGAATCGGCCTCCACTTCGATACCTGCATCAGCAGTGTGCTCGGTAATCCTGCGCAATTTACTCTCAGAAAGGCTACTTAATAAGAATGGTAGCGGGGGATGGATTTGAACCATCGATCTCCGGGTTATGAGCCCGACGGGATTTCCTAGCTACCCCACCCCGCTACTGGTCATGCTACGGAGAAGCAAAGCTCCGAAGTAATCTGTTGTACCAAAAGCCAGATATAAAAACTTGTGAAATAGACAAGTCATAAATATATTTGATTCTAAGGTATCTCTGTGCTAGAACAACTGACGGTACTGAACAACGGATTACTGATACTGATATTGCTATTAGCATCACTAATCTGCTCAGCTGTTATAACCTTGCCCAATCCTAAAGTTTCAAGGCTGTTGTGGACTGGAAGATGGGTGGTGTTAACTTTGTTGTATCCGCAAAGGTACGTTCACCCTGACTACACAGACCTCATGCTCTTTGAATTGCCAAATGATTCATCAATACTGATTGTTTTTGGCGTTTGCATTTTTCTTTTTTATGACCTGATTACTGGTACAAAGAGGGGGAGACGGGTCAGAAGAAAGTTCAGGATCCTCCCACAATTGATACCAGTGAATGGCTATGACGATGTGGAAATTGAAGAAGCTGGGAATGTTGATGGGAGTAGCAGACAGCTAAAGGGAGAGATAATGCAAAACGAACGGGAGATTCTCCAGGGACTGTTGGGTCAAGAAACACCAGAAGAGTTAGGTGAATTTAGGGATGACAATGCAACTGTCCTTGCAGATGAAGAAGAGACCGTGCCATTAGCCAATCAGAATTTTCCAAATATTGGGGGAATTGTGGAAAATGCTACAGATAGCCTGGAATTTTGCATGTCATGTGACAAACCTGTCAAAAAAGAGTGGAAAGCATGCCCTTTCTGCGGGGAATTGTTTGTGATACAGGAAGCCGGCAACTAGTGTTTTCTACGATAAAAAATAGATGAAACCGTCAGAAGCAGGAACGTGAGTACTGAACTTGGGGCTGACAAAAGCGGAGAGTTGTCTTCGCCATTATCACCACTAGTAGCGGTCTTTTCACTGACGAATATAGGCAAACTAAGTGAATTGTCTCCCTTGTCACTTGTCAACTCACCTGCTACTCCCTCAAAATCGACGAGAACTCTCAGTGTTGAGGTGCCTGGAGACGGACTTTCCCAATTTAATATCACCGTTTCTCTACCGAACCCACTAATTCCTTGAGAAACTAGGTATTCGTCAATAACAAGTCCACCAAGTTTCAACTTAACACCGAAAGAACCTGCTGCCTTTCCACCATTGTTGTGTATAGTGATTTGAAACTGAATGGGTTCTGCAGAATTCAAATCGTCCTCTGTCAGAATCGCCTGAGGTTTACCATTGACTAGGACGTCAGCCACACTTACAGACAAATCTACAACCCTATCTGGCGGAATTTTCATAATAATGTCCAAGGACAAAGTAGCTGAGCCGTCTCCAGGAGATACGGAAGTTGCTGACAACTGGAATTCTTCGCGAACACCAAAAGTATCATCGTAATTGATTGGCTTGAGAACAATATCTACCTTCTCAGTTCCAGACTTCAAGACCGTCAGTGTGTCAATCTGGGTCCCGCCAGTCTCAATACTAGCTGACCAGTCAGGACGTCCGGTGCTTGCATCTAATATGTAAGTGTCCTTGTCACTACCCGTATTTCTGATGTTTATACTGAAACGGTAATAGCCATCCATATCCAGTTCTTCTGGATCGATTATCACCTCATCAGGTGGTGAGACAAAGGCTACACCATAGGTCCTGACTTTCGTGTCAAGCCTGACTGTCTCACTTACTTCTGAATCTCCTAGGGATGTAATACTAACTGTTACGGATTCTTCGCTTCCACCGATAGCTGAAACCGGAGCTTCGACTCTAACGCGCACAGAACTGGACTGACCTTCCAGAATATCCAACTGCGATTGTGAAATAAGACTAGCGCCCCAGTCACTAGGGAGAGAGGAAGTAAGTACAACCTCGAAAATGTCACGAGTGTTGCCTCTGTTATGAACCATGAATTCATAATCTACCTTGCCCCCTCTAGGAAGCTGGCCATTACTACTATAGCCTTCATCAAATTCAATCTCAAGACCGTACGCATCAACGACTAACTCGTATGATATTCGAGAGGACCACTCGTTACCCCACATATCCTTGATAGACAGCTCAATGCTGTATGTTCCTGAGGCAATCCCTTGATCTTCCTGATACCACCAAGTTCCTTCGATGTATTTTGCGTAAGTATTTTTGTCCTTGGCTATAATTGAATCTTTGAAAGTGCCTCCGCCGGCGAGTCCCTGAATCTCAATAGATACGCTGGATGTATCAAGATTATCTGCACCAAGTGCATTAGTGACATTAGCCTTGATGTACAATGAATCTTCATTCAATTCATCAACTCTGTCATTGCTAAAGTATCCAGTGTAATCATCTGCGATGTCTACATGTTTGAAATTTATGATGAAGGAGGAATCAAAATCCGGATTGGCCCCTTTGACCCAAACCGTTCTATTTTCCAGATCTGCTTGCCATGTAACACTGGTCTCTAGTTTAAGCCCAAAGGTAGTGTAGGGCGGAACACCATTTGGAAAATCACTTTTGTCTAACGAGGAACTCTCCAGTTCCATGGTATAATTCTCATTCAGAAAGCTACCAAAAGGCGCTGACTTGCCAACCTCATCTATAGAAATGGATGAATTTCGGGGACAACCTTCTTCACATTCCCCATCATCATACTCATACCAATTTATGAACAATGTGGTTTTGAACCAGATTTCGTTTACATTGGTTGACTCTACCCAAATTACGTAACTGAAGGAATCCCCTAATTCAAGAGATGCTCCCAAATTCTGCTCCCAACTAGCAAGCGGGAAATAATTACGGTTGCTACCTACGCCCTGATTAGGGTCATCACGAGCCTTCCAATATTTTGGTTTTGTGGAGGTTGGTTGCTCTGTACTAAGGTCATAGGTACTGCCTAAACCTGTTTTATCCAGATAGAATTCTACATCTGTAAAATCGGTACCTCGTGCTTCTGCCTCAGTCGGTGCTGACAACACCAGAAGAGCAAATGTCGCGAGTGTCAAGATTTGCCAAAGGCGTAACATCTCTTACGTACCTGATTGGTGGCAGTATTAAAGTTTCGTCAGATAAATGAGAGGAAATCAGGCGAAAAGGTGCTGGCCACCACCTGCTTTTACAGGTTCATTATCGTAAGAAATTAATTCTCCTCTACGATATACACTGGATGGAAAAACGGCAGGCCAGTCCTGATACGGCGTCCAGGAGGCCTTTGAGTGCAAGCTATCTGCATCTATAGAAAGAATTTTTTTCAAATCAGCTACAATAAAATCTGCCGTGTAGCCTGCTTCAATCTTGCCTCTTTCCAGACCAAGCCTTGAAGCCGGGGCCTCGGACATAGCATTCACCAAACGACCAAGATCAAGACGGCCCTCTGATACCTCGTTTAACATCAGAGGAATCATCGTCTCAACGCCAGGAATACCAGAAGGAGGCATGTCAGATCTTTTCTCCTCAAGTGTATGGGGGGCATGATCACTGGCTAGAATAGGTATAACTCCTTCTCGAAAGGCCTGATACAGCCCGCTATTGTCATTTCTTGATCGCAACGGGGGATCTACTTTACAATCAAGCGAATCGCAACTGTCGAGGCTAAGAAGCAAATGATGGGGACAGACCTCCGAGGTAGCAGACTTCGGCATGCGTTTTAATCCTTCCAGAGACGACAAGTGGGCGATATGCAATTTCTCTGAAGCTGGCATCGCAGACAGGCATTCGGATTCTGCCCGTAATCGGTTTTGTGTGTGGTCGGACAACTTTTGCAAAGGCTGGTCATGCATATGGTCTGGATGCTCGCCATGGATAACCAACGGCTGTCTGGTACTTTCCAGAACATCATTAGCCAATTCAAAATATTGCTTTGAACTAATGCCATATGGGTATAATTTCCAGAATGCTGCTGGAATCGTGCCAAACCAGGATCTATTTGTCAGACCTTCCTCAACATTCATTCCAATCCCGAAATCAACTAATGACTTGGAGGATGCTAGAGATACTTTTTCATTAAATGTTTCAACGTTTGAAGTGAACGGGTTGGTATTGGGCATGTCTACGACTGCTGTAACGCCACCACAGGCTGCTGATTCCGATCCGCTCTTCCAGTCTTCTTTGTGGGGATAGCCTGGATCTCTGAAGTGTACATGCATATCCAGTGCCGCCGGCAGAATCACTCCATCCACTACAGTATTCTTATCACCTTTGAGAACTTTCTTGACAGATTCTATTTTACCTTCAGAGACGCCCACGCACGTATCTATCAAACCTCGTCCCGAAATCCATGTCCGGCCTTCGAAGACGTCCATTAATCCTGTTCCTCTACGGCCAAGGCAAAGGTCGTTCTATAAACCCGTTCGGTCCTGCTAGATACTTCCAAATCAAAAGTGTATTCTCCAGCTTCAAATTGGTCATTGGGGCTGATTGTCAAAGTCAAATTAGCATAGGAGCCTGCTGTGAGATTCAAAGTAAGATTTGCACCGTCATACGCAACATATTCTGGGAACTCCGCCGATGTCGAATTGAATTGACTGGCCTTATCACTAATGTTCACATAGTCGACTCTCAGAACCAATGTGAAATTGTCCAAGGCTGTCATTTTGACCGTGATATTGTCCCAACCCTCACTCTGCCCATTATTCAGGATTCGCAACGAGGTCTGATTGTACTCGCTGAGAACGGGGTGAAAATTCGTTTCGTCAACCTCGATATCCAAGGAGAACGGCGAATCAACCGCAAAAATGGGAGAGGGGGTAAAAGTCGTCAGCAGAATAAGGCCCGTCAACGCACCTACTCCAAATCTAGACTTTCCTAAACTGGACAATTCTTCAGAAGGGGGCGGATGTGACGTTCCCAAGAAAAAAATCAGAATCGCATATATTGCCCAACCGGAAAAGGGAGGGCCAAAACCAGGAATTCCATAGAATGTCATCAAAATCAGAAGGAAAATGACCGTATAGGAGAGACCATTCGCTTTGGGTCCAAGCAGAGCCCTCGCAATGTGTCCTCCGTCAAGCTGACCTGCAGGCATCAAATTGAGAGCTGTCACGAAGAAACCAGTCCAGCCAGCAAGAACTACGGGATGAGAAAGATAATCTCCAGAGGAAGGATAGAACAATTCGCCCAAGGAATAGAGAGCTTCAAAGAATATGGAAGAGCCTAGATACATGGAATCGCCCGAGTCTATGGGTACTGGTACGGCATTCTTCTCGGTTAACCAGAAGCCGAGAAGAGTCACGGGAATTGCAACGAGCAAGCCTGCGATTGGTCCGCTGGCGCCGACATCTAACAGTGCCCTCCGATTGGGAATCGGTTCCCTGATGGAAATAAATGCGCCCATGGTACCAAATGGAAATATCATTGGTGGCATAGGCAAGAAGAAAGGTAGCGAGGCATCCAGATTATGTTTCTTGGCGTAGTAGTAATGGCCCATCTCATGAGAACCCAGAATGGCCATTAATGGAAGAGAAAAAGTGAGAAAACCCATGAAAAATATATCCGGAGTTATGAGGATTCTCAACCACCACCAGCTCATGTCGAGAACACTGGAATCTACATAGGAAGCCCACCACATAGCCCCCGCCCAAGTTGTGGTTAATATGGTAGCGAGAAGAAGATACAGGTTTATGCGTCCCTGAGTATACTCAGAAGAAGGCTGTGGAAGAATCACCAGGATGAGCTCGTCTCCTGCTCTTCGGAGCATAGGAAACGTGCGCTCGGCGCCAAGCCTGCCGGTTGCCTTGAACGCCAGCCTTAGTTGTTCGAACTGCGCATCCAGATTGGCAGGTTCATCAACATGGAAAAGATGCGCATGGCCGTCCCAAGAATAATCATTGACTTTCCAACCTAACCTTTCTATGAACTTCTGGATGGTTTTCGACATTATAAACCGAGAACCTTACTAGCCTCTAACGATAAATCCGTTCTAATTTCTGAAGGGCCATAAACCCGACCGCGCCAGTGATCGAACTGGGCTTCGTAAAGACCGGAGACCAGTTTTGAAAGATCCCGGGCTAAAGCAATATCGCCATTATCCTTCAAGATCTTGACTTTAAGACCTGGAACTACCGTTAAAGGAGGAAGGTCAACATAAATTTCCGAACTATCAACCCCCATACCTGATGCTATTGAATTCTCATATTCATCCCTACCTGACTTGTGTAGGCCTGAACTTTCCGCCTGTTCCTTGGTTATACTAGCCACTTCTTTCACAATCCTGCGCTTTTCGAAGTCTTTTCCGATTTTCTGAGGAAGGCCGGACGCTCGTTCCAGTTCTGACAAGAATTTGTGATCCGTAAAGGTAGTGAAGTCATGGGAAGTGAATTTGTTAGATGATATTGCGGAGTTAGCTGCACGTGCCAGCATTAATTCGGCACCTCTTGCGAAAGGATGAAAGTATACTGTTGGATACATTGTCGATCTTGTTGTCAAAAGAGCCTCGACTGCGGGAAGGCCCCCCTGATTTACTACAATGCTCTCCTCAGCCATTGACATGGTCGTAATCAAGCGTCCTGCGTCAACTCCGGTACTAACACCAGTATAATGTGCGTCACGGACTAGATAATCAAGACGATCGCCGTCCAAATCTCCGGAAACCAAAGGACCTAAAGAATGAGTGCCCTGAATTATTTCATTAATTTCTTTTGAGGCTATGCCTTCTTCAGATAATATGTCTGATATTTCTGTATCTGACACTAGCGTGGCTGTCCGTGCTACATGGTCCTCCAACCCGGTGATTTCATCTCCAAGATGAGAAAAAGGCGTGTGGCCTAAATCATGCAACAAGCCTGCCACTGAGACTAGTTGGCTGTCATGCGAATCTAGGCCTACGGAATCTGCCATTCGGCCAACAACATGGCAGGTGCCCATGCAATGTTCGTGTCGCGTATGGTTCGCACCGGGATAGACAAGATTAGCACAACTTAATTGACGGATCCAGCGTAATCTCTGATAAGCGGGAGTATCAACTAATTTAACCTCCAGAGGAGTCAAATCGATATAGTCGTGAATTGGATCCCGGACTCTTGTCATTGCCTAGGTAGTTCGGACGGGTATGATAAAAAAGTTGCTCGAAGAATACGTGTTCCACCTAGCTCGACTCGCGCTAATTTAAAGGATACGACCCAAGGCTTATAATGCCGAAATGACATGGGAATTAAGCCTTATGAAAAACTCCGAAAAAGTTCCAGAAATAGACCTTGAAGAACTGACTGAATGCCCTGAATGTGATTCGGCACATATTGTTAGAGATTACAAGCGTGGAGAGGTGACTTGCAGGAACTGCGGACTAGTGGTTGATGATCAGGTAATTGACCAAGGGCCTGAATGGAGGGCTTTTGATTCTGAACAGAATGAGAGAAGAGCTAGAGGAGGGGCTCCTATGACCGTCATGGTCCATGACAAGGGACTGTCTACCGACATTGGATGGGGGAGTAGGGATATCTATGGCAATAACGTGCCGACCAAGAACCGATCGCAGGTCTATAGAATGAGAAAGTGGCAGAATCGCACCAGAGCTTCGAATTCTGCCGATCGTAACCTGGCACAAGCGCTTAACGAGCTCAATCGGCTGGCTTCGAAGATTGGATTGCACCGGCAAGTAAGAGAAGAAGCTGCAATGCTCTACCGAAGAGCTGTTCAGGATAATCTGGTCAGAGGGCGTTCAGTCGAAGGAGTGGCTGCTGCTGCACTTTATGGTGCCTGCAGGAGATGCGAGGTTCCCAGGACACTCAGTGAGATTACCGAAGCATCAAGAGCCTCAAAGAAAGAAGTTGGAAGGACATACAGGTACATCTCGAGGGAATTGAAACTGAATCTACAACCTGCTTCACCTTCCGTATACATAGTTCGCTTTTGCAGAGAGCTCGAATTACCAGGGTACGTGGAAAGTGCCGCAATAAGCATCCTGAACCAGGCAATCGAAGCTGAACTGACGTCGGGAAGAGGGCCTACGGGTGTTGCGGCTGCCGCAATTTACATTGCATCCGTGGTATACGACCAGAGAAAAACCCAAAAGACCATTGCCGACACTGTTGGTGTAACTGAAGTTACGATAAGAAATCGTTACAAAGAACTGGCTAAGAATCTAGACATCACTGTGTACATGTGAGGTCATTTGAAAGTAAGAAAACGTGATAGCAATATCTATCACATCAGGCTGGAACACGAAGATGATCTTTACCATTTGAACCTGATTCTAGACGAAGGGGACATGGTCAGGGCTTTGACAGAAAGGAGAGAGGCCTCGCAGTCGGATAGAATTAGAAAGGAGAGGGGGAAAAAGCAGAAAATGAAATTGACCATAGAGGTCAAGAATGTAGAATACCAGTCGTTCGGTAAAAGATTGAGATGCCATGGAATGATTGCAGTAGGAGAAAGGGACCAGGGCTCCCACCACACATTGATTCTGGAATCAGGCAATGATTTTGAGATTGGAAAGACTAAATGGCTCTCTCATCAGAAAAACCGATTGAGAGAGGCCTCGCAACCAACAGTAACTGCATTGGCCGTAGCAGTCGAAAGTGATAGCATAACAATTGCCGAATTAAGAACATACGGTATTCGTGAGTTGAAGACACTTAACAGGGCCGGGAGTGGAAAATCGGAAGGAGGAGAAGAACTGAAAGCATTCTACGGAAGGACTGTTAAGCAACTGGTTGACGTTCATATCAAAAATGCAGTTATAGTGGTAATTGGACCTGGATTTCTAAAAGAGGACTTCGTAGCTGTTGGCCGGGATGAGGCCCCGGAAATATTCAAAGAGTGCGTAGTAGAAAATTCTGGTCAGGGAGGAATGACCGGAATTCACGAAGCGATTAGCAGAGGAACCTTGCCCAATGCAGTGGCTCAGATAAAGATCCAGAAAGAAATGGCCGCGGTCGAGAGGCTCAGGGATGCTCTTTCTAGAGACATGGCAACCTACGGCAAAAAAGAAGTGGAAAACGCAATTGATATCGGAGCGGGTGAATCCATGCTGATCCTATCGGAAAAGACAAGGAGCAAAGAAGGCAGGAAATTACTGAATCTAGCAGGTAAAAACAGAACAGCTATAATCGAAATCTCTTCGCACCACCATGGGGGAGAAATGCTGGCGGGGCTGGGGGAAGTGGCCGTCGTTCTACGATATCGGCTAACATAAATTCTTTTAGAGGGGAGGGCGTAACACAAACATGATGCCCGGCATGGGACGCATGAATCCCCGGATGATGAAGAAATTGCAGAAGCAATTGCAGAATTCAACTGAGGAGATTGATGCCACGGAAGTTATAATCCGGACCAAGGAGAAAGAATTGCATTTCAGCAACCCTTCTGTAAGTGCAATGAATCTGATGGGACAGCAGACCTATCAAATTGTCGGGGAACCACAGGAAAGAGGTTTGGACGGGGATGAAGAAAATACAAGTATACCAAATGAGGACATTGAACTCGTGGCCTCGCAAGCCGGCGTCTCTCAGGAAGAGGCCAGAATCGCATTGGAAGAATGTGGCGGAAAGCCGGCTGAAGCAATAATCAAACTCATGGGAGGTTAGGATGGATTTTGCAGAAACGGATGATCAGGCAATGATTCGGGATATGGTGCGTGATTTTGCTGAGACCGTGGCAGGTCCCAGTTGCCATCGGAGGGATAAGGAACAAATGCCTCCGGTCGATGAATTCAAAGAATTTGCCGGACTCGGGTTTGCAGGGATGACAATACCTGAGAAATACGGAGGTCAGAAACTGGATGACATCTCAGAAGCGATTGTGATTGAAGAATTGTCCAGAGTTGATCCTTCGCTAGGGGTCATGGTTGCTGTTCATGTAGGACTGTGTTCGATGACAATTGCGCTAAACGGAACCGAGGACCAGAAAAGCAAATATCTGCCTAAGCTGGCTTCGGGTGAATATCTGGGCGCTTATTCATTGAGTGAGGCGGGTTCCGGTACCGATGCGGCCGCAATGGTGGCTAAGGCTACTGAAGACGGTTCAGATTTTGTCCTGAACGGCGAGAAAATGTGGGTGACCAATGGGACCACGGCTGATATTTTCGTGGTTTTTGCCAAGGTAACGGACGATCCTGAATACGGTAAGAAAAAACATAGTGGCGTAACTGGTTTTATCATAGAAAAAGATTTTCAAGGTTTCAAGATAGGTAAAAAAGAGGACAAACTGGGAATCCGTTCCAGTGATACCTGTACTCTGATACTTGACAATTGCAAGGTCCCTAAGGAAAATGTGATAGGAGAAGTGGGAAAAGGATTTGCAATTGCAATGAATGCCCTGGACAACTCAAGAATTGGAATAGCCGCACAGGCTCTTGGAATTGCACAGGGTGCATACGAAGCTGCACTGAAATATTCAAAGGAAAGGGAAACTTTCGGCAAGCCCATAGCAAACCACCAAACAATCGGCAACTATCTAGCTGAGATGGCAATGCGGATCGATGCAGCAAGAATGCAGGTTTACAGGGCGGCCTGGTTCAAGATGAAGCACTATGAAGAAGGTGGCAAGAGGCACACGCTGGAAGCATCGTTCGCAAAATTGAATGCAGGTGATACCGCAATGTGGGTTTCCGAAAAGGCCGTCCAAATTCTGGGAGGCTACGGTTATACTACTGAATTCCCTGTTGAAAGATTCTTCAGAGATGCAAAAATAACTCAGATTTACGAAGGAACACAAGAGGTCCAGTGATTGGTCATTGCTCGAGAAATTGTCAAGGAATAGGAAATCTT
>CAZXZT010000017.1:0-14623 GCA_964645695.1 uncultured archaeon | reverse complement strand
GAAATAGTAAATGGAAGATAAACCCAAAGTTGCAGTCCCTCGTCACGAAGGCTTTCAGATTACTAAGATCAGTGAAAACAAATACATTTTCGGGGCTACAATTACAATCGTCCTTCTTTTAGCTATACAATTTGTACCTCAAATCAACGATTTCTGGAACACTTACTTTGTGGATCCAATAATGGCCGATTCTAAAGGCGAAGCTGGCGCTAAATACAACATCTACAATACGATTGTCTATGGCCTGATCTTTTTTCTTTTGTTCCTGCTGGTAAATGAAATACTTGAAAGCTGGAGCATCGAAATAGATGAAAGATTTGTAATCTTTGCAGTACCATTAGTGGTTCTTGGTGGCGTATCAAGAGTTCTCGAGGATGCCGACGTGTTCGAACCACCAATACAATACTTGTTCATATCTCCTTTGATTTATGGCATAATAACTCTCTATGCCCTTGCCGTAATTGGTTTGGGCAAGTGGCTTTCCGAGAGTGGTTTGCCTTCCCTGACCAAAGGACAGGGACTTGTGGCACTTGCGATTGGAGGGTACGGACTGTGGTGGTATTTCGTACCCGGTGACTGGATCCCGCTTTCTTCATGGAGCTTAATTGTACTGGCGGCCTGCGCCCTGACAGCTGAATACTATAGGGGCCAGCCCCTCAGAGATCCCGTAATGTTCTTTGGAATAGCAACGGCCCTGTTGCTGGTTCTAACCTTCCTGACTCTTGCACAGGCACCGATGAAGAATCCGGAGATGCTAGGGAATACCCTGTTGCTTTCTTCCCTGCTGACCTTTGCCGTATGGTTTTTCTCGGGAGTACTTTTTGATGTGCGTTTGAACACACTTTATTTGATACTTTATTTTAGCCATTTCTTTGATGGCACAGCGACATTTCTGGGTATCGAGGAGTACGGATATACGGAGAAGCACGTCCTGCCAACGGGCTTCATAAATTATTTTGGAACGGCAGCTATCATGCTCCCTCTGAAATTTCTGGTAGTTACTGGTGTTATATTGGCAATTGAGAGTGAAGAGAGTAAGGAGCAACAACAGCAAATGGTCAATCTTCTTCTCCTTTTTCTATTGACTCTGGGCCTAGCTCCGGGGACTAGAGATGTATTGAGAATAATGTTTGGAACATGAACATCCGGTCGGAACCTTTAAAGAATGCTTACAAGTCGCAAAAGTAGATGGGGATGTTCTTGAGGAGCGTACTGGCATTGGCGTTTCTGGGCGCGTTTCTATTCACCCTGCCCGCAAATGCTGAAACCTCCGATGATTTCAATTCCGTGGATTTATTCCTTGGCGACGTGGCAGATCCCAGCAATATCACAACCATAAGACCAACCTCCAGCGAAGGAAACAAGTATGATTGCCCCCGGGAATCTAATGAGAAATCCTGGATAGGTGATGATCGACAATGGGGGGACGTGGCCACTTGGTCCGTTGATCTAGATACTCCCGGTGAAATTGAAACAGGAACGTACCTTTTCAGAATCTGGGCAAATGCAACCCAGGGCGATGTTGACGACGTCCAGTTTCGAATTAGTATTTACATTGTCAGAGATGGTTCCGACACCCAATTGGTCAACAACGCCCTCAGCAACGTAGACGGAGTTGATTCCGAAGACGAGGAAGCCACAGAATTTGAGATAGAATTTGATATTTCCAACAATTCTTTCGATCCTGAAAACAACGACGAACTCCAAATTGATTTGGAATATTCGGGTGGCGAAGACGGCAGTGAGCCAATAATCGGTGGCGATTCTACAGATCAAGTAGTGGTTATCGCTTCCAGTGCCAAACACCCATCAGGTATCGGAAATATATCTATCAATCACTACCGAGTTGACTTTAACGAAATCACTGTGCAGGACATAGATGAACGCGTTTTCGTCAAGGCCCAGGTTTGGAGCGCATTCGGGGAATACGATATCGATTCGACAGCATGGGTTCTGGGAGTTTTCGGAGAATCAACAGGCAACCAGGGAATGACAGCAGACTTTGCCACGAAGTCAAGCAAGAACGGTTCCTATGAGGTCACTTTCTACTGGTACTACAACAAGGCCAATGCAATCAGTGACACCTATCATTTTTATCTGCAGGTAATGGACATCCAGGGCAATGCTTGGGAGGTTGTATCTGATCAGGACCTCTATTTGGTAATACATGAATTTGATGTCGACGATGCAATTTCATCTGAAGACATCCTGATAAACAACCAGACAGGAATGGCAACCGTCGAAGCGGGCAGTTCCTTCACAATAGACGTCACAGTTTCAGCTTCGGGAGAGCCAAAGATAACATACAATCCAATCCCGGTAACGATAATCTGGGTTTCCGGCTCTACTGAGATAGTACTCTACAACACAGTTGTCTTCGCTACCCCCGGAGCTACGACTACGACTTCGTTCCGGCACACATTCGATGAAAATGGAGAATACCTGATCAAAGTTATTCTGGATCGTAACAATCTGGTTAGGGAGATCGACGAGACCAATAATGTTGCAGAGTTTCTTTTGGTCGTATCCGAGCCTGAGAAAGAGGATTTTGTACAATCCGTTGTAGATAGTATAACAGACGGCGGACCGGCTTCCATGTTTGTTCTGGTGGCCATCGCATCGATTGTACTGGGTGCCATCTTTTTGAGGAGAGGCGGTAGCGATGTAGACTTTGAATGGGAGGACGATGACGAATTCTGAAATGGATATACGGGGCTACAAGCCTGCTGACGAGACCTACTACTCCTATCGGGATGAAGAGGAAACTCCCCGTGCAATACACAATGAAAAGGTGGATGACGAGGATCTGAATCCTTCGACAGTCGGCAGATACGCTTCCGGCGAGGATTTTGAGCATTGGCCCTTCAAAGTAGGAAATGCGATGACGCAGGCAGCTCCGGACGAAGTCCAGCACGACCTCGATACTGGAGCTAGCAGTGGCTATTCCACAATGGATGAATTCATGGAAGAAGACGGTGCTAAGGAACAGGCCTGGGTCGAACGCGAGAATCAGAGCGTTTTTTCAATAGCAATCAGCAACTGGTTCGGTATGAAGGGATATATTCGGTCTTTCTTTCCAAAGAAATAACCTTAATTGGTCTCCATGACCATTTTCAATCCTGGAAAACGATTAAGTTCAAAAGGATAGGCATCACGCACACACCCTTCTTTTTCACCCCTGTCAGAACGCAACCAGTCGAATTCATGAGGATCTTCCCATACTGGTCCGAATTCCTTTACAAAATCCAGAAATTCACCCATCTCTGATACCATCCTCTGTAATTGAGACCAGAGCCTCGTTTTCCGGCAGGTGTGGTGAGTCCACAAGCCTGCAGACGCGTTTTCCGGCCTTTCCTCTTCTGAGATAGATTCGGAATTTCGAGGTATGCCCTACAATATTGCCACCAATTGGCTTGGTAGGGTCCCCAAAGAAAGCAGCTGGATTCGACGATACTTGATTTGTTACTACGACAGCGGCATTGTATAAGTCTCCAAACCGTGCCAGTTCGGCCATATGGGTATTGATTTTGCCTTGCCTGTCCGCAAGGGTACCTCGCCCAATATATTCAGCACGAAAAGCACCAGTCAGTGAATCCACACATAGCAGTTTGATGGATTTTTCCTTCGCTATTTCGTTTACTTTTTCAACCATTAGCATTTGCTGATGCGAATTATAAGCGCGACCGACATGGATCTTGCTAAGGACCTCATCAGGATCCAAATCAAGGGCTTTGGCCATGGAGATTATCCTCTCTGGTCGGAAAGTATTTTCGGTGTCAATGATTGCCACTTCTCCCCCCAGTCCTCCTTCTTCTACAGGAAGCTGGGCATTGACTGCGAGTTGCAGGATAAATTGCGTCTTGCCAGTACCGTACTGTCCATAGAATTCAGTTATCGCCTGAGTCTCGACGCCCCCGCCCAGCAGATCATCGAAAGTATTAGACATAGTCGTCAGTTTGCTGACCGTGGCTCTTTTTTCCATCAATTCGCTTCCAGTAAGGAAGGATCCTATGTTTGCAGCCTTCCGCGCTTCATTGACAAATTTGGCGCACGATTCCTTTCCGATTCCAGTCGCATCCGAAAGAGTCCCGGGCGCCTGCGTTCCTACAGATTCCAGAGTATCATAACCCGCGTCCTTGAGCTTCTCGGCGATTGCAGGGCCTACACCAGGAAGATCTTCCACGACTTTTATTTTTGCTTCACTCATTTTATGCCTCCTTGTAGTGGTTGAATCTAGGCTGGAAGACCAGCCCCTGGTCCGTCAGCGAATCGAGAATCTCGTCAAGCATTGGATTGTCCACCCCCTCTGATGAAATCTTGATTGCCAGATCATCATAGTATATCCCGTCGCCTTCGTCTTCTTTGATAAGCTTCATGACCTTCGCTTCATTGTCGTTTGCACCGTCCTTTCTGGGGACTTCTTTTTCTTCAGCTTCGCCATCAGCAGTTTCAGCAACGGTACCCACCGCCTCGAATTCACCAGTGAAATTTTTTGTTTCAGGCATTGAAACCTCACCGCCTGCCAGTCTGGTCAAACAATCATATAGCAAGGCAGCATAATTTTCGACAGCCACAGTTGGATAGAAATCCTTTGATAATTCCAGTCCATCCATTTCTCTCACTGTTAAATCTGCCCTCTTAAGGGCGACATCATCATTACCAAAAGCCTTGTTGGCATTTATCCGACGCATAAGCTGATCACAGGTTTTGATTGCCCAGTGATTCACATCATCCATTGAAACGGCCCTAATATTTTCAGGCTGAACACTTACATAAGTTCTTTCACTGTCTTCAGGTGTTCTAGCACGGACTTTTCCGATGCATAGAACAGGCACTCCAATTTCCAGTTTTGATAAGGCTGTGGCCCCTTCTGGATTGTACTGTCCTGCCTGAAGATAATAGAAATCACCATTTGGATCTATTACACGTGCAGTGTAGAAAGGATCATCTTCGCTTCCACGGTTTTCAATCTGGTCCAGTACGCCCCCAATCAGGACTCTAGAGAGTTTTGCTCCAATTTCCGAAATCAGATAAGTAGGAGAATATTCCCTATTTTCCACATGTTTTTCAACAGCCCTAGAAAGTTCGTTTGCTAGCACCAAAACTCCCGGTTCTCTTCTTTGTGCCATTTAGCCCTCCAGAGCCGCAAGAAATTGTCTGGCTTGCCCAGGCACATCTAAATCTATTGCAGGTTCACAACTCCTAGCAAAGAAAGACAGTCCGTATTCGTCAGATCTTGCAAAACCTCTCAATCTAAGGGATTTGAGCTCCAAAGCATCTACTATTTCATCCGTCAGAGCTTCAGGTCCAAAATTCTCTTTTACGAATTCAAGGCACGAATCCAAATCTCTTCCCAATATTTTCTCTGTTATTTCTCTGTTAAGATAAGCAGTACAAGACCCATATCCGTCTCCAAAGATCATTCTTATCCGAAGATCAGGAACTGCATTTTTTCGGTCATCTCCATTTCGAATAGGCCGGTTAGTATCTTTGTCTCGGAATATTAGTCCACTCCCTTCACGTACTTTATACACGTGGCCTTCAACAACAGCGTCGGATGCACCATTCCGTTCATCGAGCTGGGCCAGTGTATACTGTACACCATCGTCATAATCCTTCAGAGAAGGAAGGTCCTCGCCTTCAACTTCCGTAAATTTTGTGTACTCTCCAAATTGAAGGTCTGGACCATTGAATTCCTTCACGTACGCGTTTTCTACTTTGTAAGCTTTGCCTGCGACGACACCATGATCTTCCCATGAGGTGAATCTACAGGTTCCACTTCTGTCTCCTGCATTTCCTCCGAAGATTGTTTTGTCCTCGCCCTTCACTTTTATTTTCCGGGCTTCCACGTCAAGAATCCTCAGTTTGACAGAGACATTGGACATCCCTGGTTTGAGATTCACCAGTTCGAGTTCTTCGCCTGGCTGATTCATTATGTGCTTCACCTCACCTATATCTAGTTTAGCGAGTTCTTCATCCTGGGCAGGTTTTACGACACAACGGTCACCCATGTTGACCGTAATGATGTCGTTCCAGCTCTTGGTGTAGGCATTGACGACTTCTATTACATCGCCAGGTTTCAGGCTGAATTCCTCATTCCAGTAGGTATACCTGAGCCTACTACTCATATCTCCAACTTCACCCTCGTAGATTATTTTCTGGGTACCTTCTTTGGTAGTTATTTCCTTGCGGTAAACAGAAATCAGTTTGGCCTTGAAGCTTACACTGTTTTCTCCCGGGCCGATCTGCGCCAGCAGTTTCTCAGCGCCCAGTTGCAATGCACCAGGATTACCGTAGTGTTTTCTAACTATGGATTCCTTGGCCGTGGCCAGATCTATACCATATTCCTCCACGTATCGTTTCAGTTCGGAAACGATGACGTTGCGTTCTAGCTTGTCTCCGACAGCTTTTACTATATCGTCGACATGTGTCTCAAAATCAGTTTCGTTCGTTTGCATTTAGAGCATCTCCTTGTTTTTTCGATTTGGACTCTATCTCAAATCTATCCAATACTGCCAGATAGGGTATATATACTTATGGGCATTTCCCCCTTTTCCCCTAATTGGATATAAGGCTATAATGGGTTTTTAGACACCTTAGCAACCATTATAATGGACCTTCTCGTCAGAAAGGTCAGTAGGTAATGTGAAGTGGACGAAGCTCATTCTTCTAATGGCAAACTAGTTAAATTCCAAGGTGGCATAGTCGAACAGTTCAGCTCAGAACGTATTAGAGATTCAGAAAAACTCGCTAGCAGTATTCTGGAATCCAGACTTTGCGTGATTCTGGGAGGTCCACTAGGACTTTTCTTTTTAGTTTTTGGATCCTATATGTTGGTTACAGAAGTATTAATCAAAATATTACTGGGGGGCGAAACGCAGAATTATACGCATAATTGGCTATTCGGCGTTATTTTCGGAAGCATATTACTTAGCATCTGCTATACTGGACGGATGGGATTATCGCTTCATCTTACTGAGAATGCGGTTTACATTAGGTCCCTTAGCTACGGTTTTTTCAATGAAAGGGTTTTTGGTATAGGTGGAGGCTCGCTTCAAGTGTTTGCAGTTGAAAATTACTTTTCTGGGGTGAAGAGAGAAACAATAACATTGTTTTTCACACCTTCCGGGGGCGAAGCAATTAGAATAGAGTCGGGATTGAATGAAGAGAACAGTGGAGCTATGATGAAAAGAATAGAGGCAGTAACAGCCAAGAGAGAATGAAAAAAGAACGAGGAAAATAAAATATGAAAATAGATGAGTTGACACCTAGAACCGGGCGCATCAGCATGCCGGTTAAGATTCTAAGTCTGGAAGAACCCCGGGCGATGGATAACGGAACAGTAATCTGCGAGGGCCTCGTAGGCGATGAGACAGGCACTGTGATAATGAGTTTCTGGAACGATGAATGCGAGACCGTCAAAGACGGCATGACTATCAGCCTGAAGGACGCACGTGCCAATCTGGTACGGGGACATATGCGCATAAGTCTTGGGAAGCATGGAAGCATGGAAAAAGCCAAGTCCGAATTCGATATGATCAAGACGAGCGTCAATATTTCGGACCTTGAATACGAGATGCCCAGAATGGGTCGTGACGGAAGAGGCCGAGGAGGAGGCAGAGGCCCACCCAATCGCTGGAGCGTCCTGATGAAGTTAAAACGCGATACGGGCAACAAGAAATTCTTCAATCGCGACGAAATGTCAAAAGAGGATATAGAAGCCGCCATTAAGGAAATGGGAGGCGATTAACTCTGGCGAGACGGGGGAGACACAGGCGCCGAGGTCCCAACAAGGCTCAACCTCCCCAAAGAAAAATCAAGAAACCTCAGAAGAGAAATAAACCGAAGAGAATGTTGAATGAGGGACGCCGTACGGAACTCCTTTTTTTCTTGCGCGAAATCGTTCTGGAATCGGGCGTTTCTGAAAAGGAAGCGGAACCTTTCTTGGCATCTCTGACCGCTAAGGGCTCTCGCGAATCGGTTGATAGTGCAACAGACTTTTTAGACTCAAGGATTGAAGACGGATTCATCGATGAGGACTTACGCGACCCGATCAAAAAGGTCATGCGGAGATTCACTAAAATGCGCTGATATGGCGACTATTCCAAACCGTAGTGCTTTATCAAAACATTGGGTTTTAGATTCTGGTACCGTTTTCCTGAATCACGGGTCGTTCGGCTCCTGCCCCAAGGCAATTCTGGATAAACAATCTCAATTAAGGCAGCAATTAGAGAGAGACCCAGTCAAGTTCATGGAGGCAGAAGGTAGAGAATTATGGTCTCAAGCACTGAACATTCTTTCGGATTTCATAAATGCAGATCCAGAGGGTATGGCTTTCGTAACTAATGCTACTTCTGGCGTCAACACCGTTCTGAAATCCTTGGACCTGAAACCTGGAGATGAGATAATTGTCCCTGATCATTCCTATCAGGCTTGCTGGAACGCAATCGATTTTGTAACGGAAAAAGCAGGGGCCAAGACAGTCGCGGTTCCTTTACCCTTTCCAGTTGAAAACGAACAGCAGATAATTGACGCTATTCTGAGCCATATCACACCTAAGTCAAGACTAGCCCTAATCGATACAGTAACTAGCCCTACTGGCCTTTTGATGCCCTTTGAGGCCCTTACCAAGGCACTACAATCTCAAGGCATCGACGTCCTGCTCGATGCAGCCCACGGTCCAGGGATTGTGCCACTGAATATCAAAGAGTTGGAGCCAGCTTATGTAACAGGTAATGCACACAAATGGCTCTGCACACCTAAAGGTTCGGCATTTCTGTACGTCCGAGAGGATCGAAGAGACAAGATTCGTCCTCTTTGCATCAGCCATGGGGCATCAGTACCAGGCACGATAAATGAAAAATTCAGATTTGAATTCGATTGGCCAGGAACACAGGACGTTACAGCTTGGCTTTGCATCCCCAAGGCAATAGAGCATGTTGGAAGTATGCTGGACGGCGGGTGGCCAGCAATAATAGAACGTAATAGTCAATTGGCCATAGCTGGCAGAGAACTACTTTTGGAAGTATTAGACACTCCTCGCCCATCTCCAGATTCAATGATAGTTGGCCTGGCCGCAGTTATTATACCTGGAAGAGGGACACTCACAGCATCAGCATTGGAACCAGATCCTTTGCACACTAGACTTTACGAGAAATACAAGATCCAAGTGCCTGTATTTGGCTGGCCTCATCATGACAGGCGCTATCTAAGAATAGCATCTTACCTTTACAATTCTATCGAAGAATACGAATATTTAGCAGAAGCATTAAAAAAAGAAATCTGACCGGATATTTTTAAAACAGGCAATTGTGCGCACATTCTCATGGCGCCTGAAGATGACGAAAAGATAGAGGATTCGCCGGAAGCGGAATCCGAAGAAGAGGAGGTGGAAGAAGAAATAGATCCAGATGCGCCTCTTCGTCAACCAATAGTGGCAGTATTAGGACATGTAGATCACGGAAAAACATCTCTTCTAGATTATGTAAGAGGAACCGCCGTCGTCAAGAGAGAGGCAGGGGCCATAACTCAACACATAGGGGCGACAGAAGTTCCTTTTGAGACCGTATCTAAGATTTGTGGACCACTGCTGAAGGAAGGAAGCACCACCCTACCAGGCCTTCTCTTCATCGACACTCCTGGTCACCATTCCTTTACAACACTAAGATCACGTGGTGGAGCTTTGGCGGACTTGGCAGTTTTGGTAGTCGATATAACTGAGGGTTTCAAACCACAAACCATCGAATCAATCAAGATTCTTAAGCGACATCAGACACCATTTATTCTCGCCCTCAACAAAGTCGACAAGATGCCTAGTTGGCGCAGTCGCAAAGGCTCTTTTACAGTCAACCATGAGAAGCAAAGCCCAATTGTCAAGCAGAATCTTCAAACCAGATTCTATGAGATTATAGGTGAATTAGGAACTCACGGTTTTGATTCAGCATTATTTTCTGAGATTGAGGATTTTCAGAAGACAATCGCCTTGATTCCAACCTCAGTTAAGGAAACAGGCGAGGGCGTTCCAGAACTATTCATGATTCTGATGGGATTGGCACAGAAGTATCTCCGAGGACGCTTGCTATTGGGAGATGGTTCATCAGAGGGTACAGTTCTTGAGATAAAGGAAGAAAAAGGATTAGGCAAGACCATGGGCGTCATAATTTACAATGGAATTCTTAGATCTTCAGATACCTTAGTGATTGGTGCTGAACCTGACCCTGTAGTAACTAGAGTAAGGACCCTCTTGAGACCAAAACCACTGGATGAAATCAGAGATCCAAGACAACAGTTTGATACAGTGAAGATGGTCGGCGCAGCCGCTGGTCTGAAGGTCGTTGCGCCTGATATCGAAGGCGTTGTGGCCGGAGCTCCACTCTATAGCGCTTCAGACAATGATGAGATTGATGATGCACTAGATAGACTGGCCGATTCGATGCAATCCAATGTACACTGTACGGATGAGGGCGTTGTGATTCGTGCCGATGCTATTGGCTCTCTTGAAGCTCTGGCATATGAGTTATCAGCAGCTAATATTCCTATCGTCAAGGCCACAGTAGGCGATGTTTCCAAAAGAGATGTTGTGACTGCAGATCCTTCAACCGAGGAGCACAGAGCTATTTTGGCTTTCAACGTCAAGGTCCATCCAGACGCCAAGAATGAATTGCACGAGACAGGCGTCGAACTCTTCGAGTCAGATATTGTTTATCGCCTTCTGGAAGATTATGAGGCATGGAAGGCCAAGATCAAGGAAAAACAGGCACAGCATCTGAGGGAGGACTTCGCACACCCGGGCAAATTCGAAATTTTGGAAGGCCACACTTTCCGTACCAGAGATCCTGCTGTTGTAGGCGTGAGAGTATTGGGAGGCCGAATAGCCCTCAACCAAGGAGTTTTGAGAGCTGACAATCAGGTAGTTGGATATATCCGTTCTTTGAGAACAGGGGAACAAGTCCTAAAAGAAGCACTGCAGGGAGATGAAGTGGCCATCGCAATCAACAATGTTACCGTTGGGCGACAGATTTCCGAGGGAGACGTGCTCTATATTGAAATGGATGAGCGCGCTATCCTAAAGATTCGAGACGCCGGAGTAAAACTCAGTCCGATTGAAGAAGACATAATTACCGAAATGCAGGGCTTCAAGAAGAAAGACCAACCCTTTTGGGGAAGGTAATACTCTATCCATTATGCTCTGGCGTAGATGGAGATTAACAGTTGGGTGGTTTAAACGCTGGTTAATCTGGGAATTTTGGCCCCCGTGGTTCTTCTACCTGCCGATCATTCCCTGGGTCAGTTTGCTGTCGCTTAGATATCTGGGCCCACTCAAGGTAACTTCGGTAAATCCAGGTATATCAGCGCATGGTAAGTTTCTATTGAATACCAAATCCGACAAGCTCTCGGGATTCTCTCCAGAATATGTTGCTCCGTTCGAATTATTGAAATACAAGGAAGACTTAGGAAAGCGGACGACCCGGGCTCTGGATTTTGTCAAGAAACACGATTTTCCCGTAGTTCTGAAACCTGATTTGGGTGGCCGAGGCGCTGGCGTATGGATAGTCAAGGATAACGACCAACTCAGGTCAGACATAGAACTGATTGATTATGATGCAATAATCCAAGCTTATGTCCCAGGAGTAGAATATGGAATTTTCTGGATAAGACATCCTAAAGAGAAAAAAGGGCACGTAGTTTCTATCACTGAGAAACGCTTGCCTAAGATAACTGGTGACGGGAAGAGGACGGTAGAGGAACTGGTGCTAACCCACCCCCGCTCTGTCTGTATGGCCAAGAAGCATCTGACCTACCTCACAGACCGTCTTGATTATGTTCCAAAGGTTGGCGAGTCTGTTCTTATTGGGGAGATTGGCACCCACTCGTTAGGTGCCCTCTTCCTCGATGGCATTCAGATTCACACGCCCGAATTGGATTCTCGATTCTCCAGCATCGCACAGTCACACGCTGGTTTCTACTTTGGGCGGTTTGACGTCCGGGCCCCTTCCGTTGAGCATATGAAGGCCGGAAAGCAAATTCAGATTCTTGAACTCAACGCTCTTTTTGGAGAAATGACTCATATTTGGGATAGTCGTCGGGGGTTGCTCAATGCCTGGTCAACCTTGTGTAAACAGTGGTCTCAGGCGTACAACATAGGTGCTCACAACCAATATCTGGGAGTACCCAAGGCCAGATACCGGGATGCGGTGAAGGAGATATGGAACGTTTGGCGTCTCAATCGCCGTCACAAACGAGCTACCAATTTGCGGGATGATAGAATTCAGGCTTCCTTTTTATGAGAAAATATCACAGTAAACGTCGTTCCTTTTCCCAGTTCGGATTTCAGATTCAGCTTGGCACCATGTTTTTCCACAATCTTTCTTACGACATGTAATCCCAAACCAGTTCCTTTCCCCGGATCCTTGGTCGTAAAGAAAGGATCGAATATCTTTTTTTGTGTGACTTCGTCCATTCCACTTCCATTGTCGGTCACAGAAATGCTATGGGTCTCTTTTGTGGAGGAAGTCGACAGTCGGAGCTCACCTTTGCCATTCATGGCATCAACACCATTGTTTACGAAATTGGTTATGATCTGCGTAAGTTCCGAAGTACTCCCTATCACGATCGGACTTTTCGCATAGTCCTTGACAATCTTCACTGATTTCAGGTTCCGAGTGTGTTTGGAGATCTCCATTGACTTATCTGCGATGTCATTCAGATTTATTGTTGATTCACCCAAAGTCCGTGCATCTCTGGCATGGGTGGAAAGGTCGCTGACAATTTCCGAGATACGATGGGAAGCATCGATTATTTCCTGTGCATCATCCCGTATCCGGGGCAGGTCATCATCATCAACAATAGACTCAGACAGAGCCATGATTACCTGTAAAGGATTCCTTATCTCATGCGCAATACCAGAGATTACGATACCTAGACTTGACATTTTCTCCGCCTGAATAAGCTCCTGATTAGCCTCCTCAGCTTCTTCCTGAGCATTGATCTTTTCAGTTATGTCAACACCATATACGTTGACATACGAATGTTCGACCACAGGAACGAACGTACAGGCAAAAATTCTACCTCCCAGATTATGATCGGCGTCCAGATAATCACCACTTCCAAGCGTTTCTTTGACTGTTGAATAAATTTCGTCCGGTACTTTCTGACCAACTCTCACGCCTAGTTTTTTTAGAATCTGTGTCTTGGCCGGAGCGTTAGCAAAGATAACCTCTCCCTCTCCTGATATTCTAATTACCGAATGCGGATTTTCTTCTGGGAACCGCGCTAGCCCTTCAATCTCTTTTTGACTATCGGTAATATCTGTGCCGTAGACATTCACATATTCATGTTCTTCGATAGGAACGAACGCACATGCGTAAATTCTTCCACCTATAATGTGAGTTTCCGAACTATAGGTTTCATCGCTATCTATGGCTCTTCTTACAGATTCAAAGATTTTCCCAAATCGTTCGCTATTCCTACCCTCGACCAAACTACCCTCATAATCAAAATTCTTGATGAGGGCACTTCTTGCTGAGCTGTTCGCGAACAGTAGCTCACCTTCAAAGGACACCCTTATCACAGAATGTGGGTTTTCGTCAGGAAAACGAGAAATGTTCTCAATCTCCTCTTCAAGTTTTCTGATAATTGTTTTGTTATCAGACATCCTTACTCTTATCTATTTTAGCAAATAAATCTTCCAGACCCTGGTTTGCATTCTTCAGTAGACTTTTATCTCCATTCCAATCCTCTAATACGTTCATGTTCTCCAGTTCAAATGCGATTAAGGCATCAGTCACAGCGTCTTCCGCATCCTGCCCTAAAGAGCCAACATAGACCACAGCTAGATCAGTATAGGCTCCCGCACCGAATTTGATGTGAAAGTCACCGAACTGAATGTCATTCAATGTGGAATCATTCTCAGCACTCACTGCATCTTCCATAAAATCCTTAACCGCAGAGAACATTCCTCCCATTATATCCACATCACTGCTCTCAACGTCTTTTGTGGTCAAGTTCGAAATCACAATTCCTGATTTTGTCAATAAAAACAGGTCATGTATCTTCCCAAGTTTGCTGGGGTGAATCAGTTTTTCTTGTAGCATATTGACAAGTTTTGAGAATTCAGCTGTCTTTACTCCAGAATCAGCAAGTCCCATTTTCTCCGGAGAAAAGTTCTCAACCATTTTTTTGAACCCTTCCACATCACTTATGCCAGTCCTCTCCTTTTCCTCTTTTTCAAGGATTTCAAAGGCTCTATCAATGGTCTCTCTAACAACCGCAGTTTGCATTGGTTTTTGCAGATAGTCCATAGCCCCACTTCGAAAAGCCTTGATAGGCGTCGTAATATCCTGATTACCGGTTAACATAACGACTGGCATAGCTGGGTACTTTTCGCGAACAATTTCCAGCAGTTCTAGCCCATTCATACCCGGCATATCCACATCACAGAACATCATCAAGTATTCCTCCTTGGATAACATTTCGATGGCACTTTGAGCCTCTTCGGCCACTTCCAATACCACGTCGAACCACTTCCTGAACATCACATTCAATGAGACTCTTACAGCATGGTCATCGTCGACAGCCAATATTTTCATACTTCGACTCGACATACGCCACTGCTAAAAGAATT